>NZ_PSTP01000007.1:102098-144258 GCF_002930935.1 Rathayibacter sp. AY1A2
ACCGGCGATCCGCGTGGGAGCGGATCGTCGTGCGCGGTACGCAACCCGCTCTGCGGAACGCGACCACCCTCCCCGGCCGACCGCGGCCGATCGACGACGCAGGAGGAGAGAGGCTCCTGAGCACGGCTGAGCGCAACCGGCGATCCGCGTGGGAGCGGATCGTCGTGCGCGGTACGCGACCCGCTCTTCCCATCGTCCCCACCTCCTGAGGCCGACCGCGGCCGATCGACGACGCAGGAGGAGAGAGGCTATGAGTGCAGCCGCAGCGCCGTCCAGAGCTCGGTGCGGGCGGAGACGTCGTCGAGGTCGAGGCCGAGGGCGCGCTCGACGGCGGTGATGCGGTTGCGGAGGGTGTGACGGTGCACGCCGAGGTCGCGGGCGGCGGGCTCCCAGGCGCCGTTGCGGCGGAGCCAGACGCGGGCGCTCTCGAGCAGCACGGCTCCCTCGGGGGTCAGCAGCGGTGCGAGCATCCGGCGGGCGAGCGGTGCTGCTCCGGCGGCGGCGAGGAGCCCGATCATCCCCTCGGCGGCGACGTCCTCGAACCGGACCACCGGCCCGTCTCCTGTCCGCTCGGCGGCGCGCCGCGCCTCCTCGAGGCCCCGGTCCAGGTCCGACCAGCCGATCGGGGCGGAGGCGCCGGCGCTCGCGCCGTGCCGCTCCAGCACGGCGGTCAGCGGCTCGAGTCCGTCGGCGGCGGCCACGGCGACGAGCGAGCCGTCCCTCTCGGCGAAGAACAGGCGCGCGCCGTCCTCCTCCGCCACGACCTCCAGCTCGTCGAGGAGCGAGTCGCCGTGCAGGGGCGCGCTCAGCACGACCACCCGCACGGGCTCGGCGGGCAGCGGGCTCCCCAGGCGCCGTGCGGTGCTCTCGGCGACGTCGAAGGCTCCCGCGGCCAGCAGCTCGAGCAGTCCGGAGCGCAGCTGCCGGCGGGAGGAGTCCAGCGCGCGCCGCTGCTCCAGCGCGATGCTCGCCAGGGCGATGACGCTCGCGACGAGGTCGCTGCCCGCCGGGTCCAGCGGCGTGCCCGTGCCCACGGCGAGCACCCCGCGCAGGTGGTCGCGGCGCCCGATCGTCTGCAGCGTCACTCCGCCGCCGTCGTCGAGCCGGAGTCCCGCTCGGCTGCCGCGGGTCAGCGCGTGCCTCGCGGCCGCGGCGACCGCCTCCTCCGCCGGCACGTCGAGCCGGGTGGGCAGGTGCACCCTCTGCCCGGCCGCGTCGTAGAGGGCGACCCAGCAGTCCAGCTGCCGCTCCAGCTCGGTGAGGATCGCCGCGAGCCCGTCCGGCCGCAGCGCCGCGCGGGCGACCCGCCGCTGCGCCTCGAGCGACCACTCCAGCCGCTCGCGCTGCTCCCGCGAGATCACGTCGGCGACGAAGCGGATGATCCCCATGAACGGAGTCAGGTCCGCCACCTCCAGCAGCGGCAGGCCCTGGCGCTCGCACGCCGTGACGAGAGCGGCGGGCACCTCGTCGTGCACGATGCGGGTGGCGAAGCCGAGCGCGCGGATGCCGCGGCCGCGCAGCCGGGCGACGTACTCCTCCGAGAACTCGGCGCTGTCGTGCCCGGTGAAGTGGACGCCGTCGGTCAGCAGCAGCTGGCCCGACTCGAGCCAGGGCGTCGGATCGACGAGGTCCGAGGAGTGCGCCCACACCAGAGGGGCGTCGAGATCGGCCTCGTCGTGGACGCCGGCGAGCACGCGCAGGCGGAAGGCCGGTTCGGCCAGCAGATCGCGGACGGTCGCGGGCATGCGCGGCTCCCTTCGACGTTCCGTCCATCGTAGGGTCCGCGGATCGACGGATCCGCACGCCCTCTTCCGAGGCCCGCGCGGCACGATGGGGAGCATGACGTCCTCGACCGCCCCCACCGTCCGCGACAACGCCTCGGTCACCGCCGCCGACCGGTCCCGCGTGTTCCACTCCTGGTCGGCGCAGGGCGCGCTGAATCCGCTGCCGATCGCGGGCGGTCTCGGCGCCGAGGTCTGGGACGTCGACGGCACCCGCTACCTCGACTTCTCGAGCCAGCTCGTGAACGTCACCATCGGCTACCAGCACCCGAAGGTCGTCGCCGCGATCCAGGAGCAGGCGGGCGTCCTCACCACCGTCGGCCCGGCCTACGCGAACGAGACCCGCGCCGAGGCGGCCCGCCTGATCACCGAGCGGGCGCCCGAGGGCATGGAGAAGGTCTTCTTCACCAACGGCGGCGCGGACGCGAACGAGAACGCGATCCGCATGGCGCGGCTGTTCACCGGCCGCGACAAGGTCGTCTCGCTGTACCGCTCGTACCACGGCAACACGGGAGCGGCGATCGTCTCGACCGGCGACTGGCGCCGCATCCCCAACGAGTACTCCCGCGGGCACGTGCACGCCTTCGGGCCCTACCTGTACCGCAGCGAGTTCTGGGCCGAGACCCTCGAGCAGGAGTGCGAGCGCGCCCTCCACCACCTCGAGCGCGTCGTGCAGGCGGAGGGGCCGGAGTCGATCGCCACGTTCCTCCTCGAGACCATCCCCGGCACCGCCGGCGTGCTCACCCCGCCGCCCGGCTACCTCGCGGGTGTCCGCGAGATCGCCGACCGGTACGGCATCCAGCTGATCCTCGACGAGGTCATGGCGGGCTTCGGCCGCACGGGGGAGTGGTTCGCCTTCGACGCCTTCGACGTGCGCCCCGACCTGATCACCTTCGCGAAGGGCGTCAACTCCGGCTACGTTCCGATCGGCGGCGTCGTCATCTCGGATCCGATCGCCCACCACTTCGACGAGCGCGTCTTCCCCGGCGGTCTCACCTACTCGGGCCACCCGCTCGCCGCGGCCAGCGTCGTCGCGACGCTCCAGGCGATGGAGGAGGAGGGGATCGTCGACAACGCGCGCACCATCGGCTCGGAGCACCTGGCCCCCGGCCTGGCGGCGCTCGAGGCGAAGCACGACCTGATCGGCGAGGTCCGGGGCTCCGGAGTGTTCTGGGCCCTGGAGCTGGTCACCGACCGGGCCGCGCGCACCCCGCTGCCGGCGGCCTCCGTCGCCCGCCTCAAGACCGACCTGCTGTCGCGCGGCCTCCTGCCCTTCACCGCCGACAACCGGATCCACGTGGTCCCGCCGGCCGTCATCACCCCCGCCGAGGTCGCCCGCGGCCTCGGCATCCTCGACGACGCCCTCACCGCCTTCAGCGGCTGACCGCACTCCGTTCCGCAGGCGGCGGCGTTCTCGCGGGGCGTATCCGGGGATCCGCGTTCCAGCGGATCCCCGTCGCCGTGCGCGTCCCGCTCCTCGGAACCCGGCCCCGCGCTGGAGCCGACTGCGGGACGCCGCGAAGGCAGCGGCGCCGTCGCGAGGCGTATCCGGGGATCCGCGTTCCAGCGGATCCCCGTCGCCGTACGCATCCCGCTCCTCGAGACCCGGCCGCGCGCTGGAGCCGACTGCGGGACGCCGCTCGGGGAGCGGCGTCCTCGCGAGGCGTATCCGGGGATCCGCGTTCCAGCGGATCCGCGTCGCCGTGGGCGACCCGCTCCTCGGGACCCGGCCGCGCGCTCGAGCCGACTGCGGGACGCCGCGCGGGGAGCGGCGTCCTAACCAGCGGCGTCCTCGCGAGGCGTATCCGGGGATCCGCGTTCCAGCGGATCCGCGTCGCCGTGCGCATCCCGCTCCTCGGGACCCGGCCATGCGCTCGAGCCGACTGCGGGACGCCGCGCGGGGAGCGGCGTCCTAACCAGCACTGTGCAAGGCGAACGCCGTCACGAACCCGAGGACCGCGTACAGCCCGGTGAGCACGTCGTCGCGGTCGAACGCCTCGGGGATCATCGTGTTCGAGATCATGGCGAGGATCGCGCCGGCGGCGACGGTCGTCACGAAGGCCACGACCGCGCCCGGTGCGGTGGCGAAGACCAGGAAGCCGACCAGCGCCGCGGCGGCCGAGATCGCGGCGATCCCGCCCCAGACGGTGAAGACGTAGCGGGCGGAGCGGCCGTCGGCCTTCATGCCGACCGTCGAGGACAGGCCCTCGGGGAGGTTCGAGATCGCGACCGCGGCGACGATGGGCACGCTGATCGCCGCTCCCGCGCCGCCCTGGGCGACCGAGAGGCCGAGCACGATCGATTCGGGGACCCCGTCGATCAGGGCGCCGGCCGCGATGGCCGCGCCTCCTCCTCCGCCCGACCCCTTCGCGCTCTTGCGGTTCCCCGCGCCGGCGCGGGTGAGCAGCGCGTCCGCGCCGACGAAGACGACGGCTCCCGCGAGCGTGCCGAGGATCGTCGGGAGCAGTCCTCCGTCGTCCGCCGCCTCCTGCACGAGCTCGTAGGCGAGCGCCGAGATCAGTACCCCTGCTCCGAAGGCGGAGATCGCGGCGGTGAGCTTCGGGGGCACGCGCACGAACCAGGCGAGCGCGGCGCCGATCAGGAGGGTGGCGCCGCCGATGGCGCCGCTGGCGAGGGCGAGGGTCCAGGGAGGCACGGCTCCACCCTGGCATCGGCGGCGTCCGGTCGCGGCGGGCTTGACGGGGGCGCTCCGGCGGCGCTCGACCCTCCTCCGCCGGCCCCGACAGCTGTCGTGCAGGCGTCGGGCCGCGATGCCCGGCCGATCCTCGGCGATGGAGGGCCGCTCGGGCCGGGCGTCCCCGTAAACTGCCGGAATGGCGGAGTTCAGCGCGAGTGTTTTCCAGAACGAGTTCCTCTCGGACGGCGCCACCGACGTGCACGCCATCGTCACGGTGACCGCGTCCGGCACGGGGGTCGCCGGGTCCGACGGGGCCGCGGCCGAGATCATCATCGTGGACTGCTCCGGATCGATGACCGGCGAGAACATGACGGCCGCGAAGCGCGCCGCCGCCGTGGCCGTCGACCAGATCCTGGACGGCACCTTCTTCGCCGTCGTGGCCGGGTCCGAGCGCGCCGACCGCGCCTTCCCGTACCCCAACGCCACCGTCTCGATGGTGCGGATGGAGCCGGGGGCGCGAGCCGCGGCGAAGGAGGCGATCGGCTACCTCCAGGCCGACGGCGGCACCGCGATGGGCACCTGGCTGACCCTCGCCCGCCAGCTGTTCGCGACCGTGCCGGAGGCGACGCAGAGGCACGCGATCCTCCTCACCGACGGCAAGAACGAGCACGAGTCGCGGATGCAGCTGGACGCGGCGATCCGCGCGGCGTCGGGCGACTTCCAGTGCGACGTGCGCGGCGTCGGCTCCCGCTGGATCGTCGAGGAGGCGCGCACCATCGCGAGCGCCCTGCTGGGCACCGTGGGCCTGATCGCGAACCCGGCCGACATGGCTGCCGACTTCGAGTCGCTGATGCGGGCGTCGATGGGCCGGGGAGTCGCCAACGGCGAGCTCCGCGTCTGGACTCCGCAGGGCGCGCAGCTGCTCTTCGTCCGCCAGGTCGCTCCGAACCTCGAGGACCTCAGCTCCCGGCGGAACGCCGTGAACCCGCTCACCGGCGCCTACCCGACCGGCGCCTGGGGCGACGAGTCGCGGGAGTACCACGTGGCGGTCCGGGTCGCGTCGAAGCCGGTCGGCTCGGAGCAGCTCGCCGCGCGGGTGCAGCTCAGCGTGCGCGACGAGGTGGTCGCCTCCGCCCTGGTGAAGGCGCGCTGGACGGACGACTCCGCCCTGACCGCCCGCATCGACCCCGCCGTCGCCCACTACACCGGCCAGACCGAGCTCGCCTCCGCGATCCAGGACGGGCTTGCGGCCAAGGCGCGGGGCGACGAGGCGACCGCCACGGTCAAGCTCGGGCGGGCGGTGCAGCTCGCCTCCGTCACCGGGAACGACGAGGCGACCGCGAAGCTGCGGAAGGTCGTCGAGATCGACGACCCGAACGAGGGCACCGTGCGGCTCAAGCGCGGCGTGGACCGCCTCGACGAGATGGCGCTGGACACCGCGTCGACCAAGACCACGCGGGTGCGCAAGTGAGCTTCCGCTGCCCCGAGGGGCACACCTCGCAGTCCGGGGACTACTGCGACGTCTGCGGGGCGCCCATCGGTGCCGCTGCGGCCCCGTCGCCCGCTCCCGCCGCGCCGACCACCGCGATCCCGACCGGCCCCTCGGTCTGCCCGCACTGCTCGTTCCCGAACGAGCCCGGCGCCCTGTTCTGCGAGAACTGCGGCTACGACTTCACGACCGGCTCCCTCCCCGAGGCCGATCCGTTCACCTCCTCCGGCGCCGTCCGCGCTCCGGGCGAGGTCGGCGGCTCCGCGACGCCGTCGGGGGACCCGGCCCAGCACCTGGGCGAGGCGCCCGCGCCGCAGGCCGATCCCGCGGCTCCGACCGAGCTGGTCCCGGAGCAGGAGGCCGGCTTCGACACCCCCGTCGCGACCGCGCCGCCCGCCGCTCCGCCGACCGAGGTGATCCCGGAGGCCCCTGCACCCGAGGCCGCAGCCCCCGACCCGGCACCCGGGGCCTCAGCGTCGGAGGAGGCCGCGTCCGCGCCGGCCACCGGCTCCGCCCGCCCCGCCGCCGCCTCCGCGGACCCGGACCGCCCGTGGATCGCCGAGCTCTGGGTCGACCCGGAGTGGTACGCCGAGCAGCGCGCCGACGACCCCATGCCCTCGCCCGGCCCGCCCGCGACCGTCGTCCTCCGCGAGCGCACCCTGCTCGTCGGCCGCCCGTCCGTCTCCCGCGGCATCTCGCCGCAGGTGGACTGCGGCTCCGACTCCGGTGTCTCGCGGCGCCACTGCCAGCTGAGCACCGACGGCTACCGCTGGTGGGTCGAGGATCTGCAGTCGGCGAACGGCACGTACCTCGCCCCGGCCGGGGCGCCGCTCCCGCAGTCGCCGATCGCCGCCGGGCAGCGCCGCGAGGTCGAGGAGGGCGACCGGATCTACGTGGGCGCCTGGACGCGGATCGTGCTCCGTCCCGCGTTCCCCGGCGAGGCCTAGGGCCCCGCGCCCGGTCGGTCAGCGACCGGCGAGCGCTCCGAGCATCCACGACAGCGCCGCGATCGCGCCGACGCCGACCACGCTCGAGCCGATGATCACGGAGCGCCGGATCCGTGCCGCGCGCGAGTCCGAGGCGGTCGGCGCGCCCGAAGCCGAGCCCGTCGTCATCCCGCCGCGGAGCCGGTGCGCGACCTCGTCGGCGGTCGGCCGCTTCTCCGGGTCCCGCTGCGTCATCGAGGTCAGCAGCGCCCGCCACTCCGCCGGCAGGGTGTCGGGCACGGAGGGGCTGCGGTGGAGGCGGGCGATCGCCGCCTCGAGGACGGTGCCCGAGTACTCCCGGTGACCGGTGATCGCCTCGAGGAGGACCAGGCCGAGGGAGAAGACGTCGCTCGCTCCGCTGATCGGCTCGCCCGCGACCTGCTCCGGGCTGACGAAGCTCGCGGTGCCGATCACGACGCCGTCGCTGGTGAGGCGGGAGCCGTCCATGAAGTGCGCCACGCCGAAGTCGGTGAGCTTGGCGGTGCGGGCGTAGCCGCTGGAGGCGACCTCGCTGACCAGGATGTTCGCGGGCTTCACGTCGCGGTGCACGACGCCGCGCTCGTGCAGGTAGGCCAGGGCCTCCGCGAGCTGCGTGCCGATCGCCGCGACCTCCGCCGCCGGGAGGGGGCCGGACTCGAGCCGCGCCTCCATCGTGGGGTCGGCGACGAGCTCCATCACGACGTAGCGGCGGACCTCGCCGCCGAAGTTGTGCAGCCCCGCGTCGAAGAGGTTGACGATGCCCGGGTGGGCGAAGGAGCTCAGCATCCGCACCTCGCGCTCCTGGCGGGCCACGTCCTCGGGGTTCGAGGCCTCCGCGCGGAACACCTTCACGGCGACCTCGCGCTGCACGGTCTCGTCGCGGGCCCGGTAGACCGAGCCCATCCCGCCGGAGCCGATGCGCTCGATCAGGTAGTAGCGGCCGGCCACCTTCTGCTGGGCGGCGTTCGCGGCGACGGTACTCATGGCGATCCCGCCTTCCGCTCGAACGGTGCGCTCCGGAGCGCACGAGGTGGGCGCCTGCGACGACGGTACCGCGGGGCGGCGCCGGCCGGGTCGGCGGAACGGGGGGATTGACACTCCCGGCCCCGGACGGGGGGACGAATGGCCGCTCAGCGCACCGATCCGCACCCCCCCCGCCGCAGGGTCAGCGGAGGCCGCTGCGCGCGAAGCCCTGCACGAAGTAGCGCTGGAACACCAGGAACAGCACCACCATCGGCACGACGTTCACCAGGGCGAACGCCATGGTCGCTCCGTAGTCGCTGCCGAACTGCCCCTGGAGGAAGAGCAGCCCGATCGGGAGCGTGAACAGCGCGTTCTCCTTCAGGGCGATGAGCGGCCAGGCGAAGTCGTTCCAGGAGCCGAGCAGCGACATGAAGAAGAGCACGGCGATGAGCGGCTTCGAGAGGGGGAGGACGATGGCCGTGAACACGCGGAAGTGCCCGGCGCCGTCGATCCGGGCCGCCTCGATCAGGTCCCGCGGGATCGCGAGGATGAACTGCCGCGCCAGGAACAGCCCGAACGCCGATGCCGCCGTCGGCAGGATCACCGCCCAGTAGCTCCCGTAGAGGCCGAGGTCGGTGACGAGCCGGAACAGCGCCACCATGATCACCTGCACGGGCAGGGTGAGCGTCGACAGGGCCAGGAGGAAGAGCACTCCGGATCCGCGGAACCGCAGCTGCGCGAAGGCGTAGCCGCCGAGCAGGTTGATCGTCACGGTGATCAGGGCGGTGACCAGGCTGATCGCGAGGGAGTTGCCGAACCAGGTCGCCACGGGGAACGACGAGAACACGCGCTCGAAGTTCACCAGCGTCAGCTCGCGCGGCCAGAGGCGGAGGGTGCCGCCGAGCAGCTCGGACCGCGAGGAGAACGCGACGACGACCATCCAGTACAGCGGGAAGACGATGACCACCGAGACGGCGAGGGCGAGGGCGAGGCGGAGCAGGCGCGAGGTGCGCGACGTGCGGATCATTCGACGAGGTCCCTCGAGCGGTTGGTGCGCCACTGCACCGCGGTGAAGATCATGGTCAGGATCAGCAGCACGATGCCGATGGCTGCGGCGTAGCCCTGGTCGCGGGTGACGAACCCGGTGTCGTAGGCGTAGGTCACGAGCACCGAGGTCGCGTTCTGCGGTCCGCCGCCGGTGAGCACGAAGACGATGTCGAACACCTGGAACGAGTAGATGACGTTGAGGATGAGCAGGAAGAACGACGACGGGCCGACCAGCGGCAGCGTCACGTGGCGGAACTGCTGCCACGCGTTCGCTCCGTCGAGCCGGGCCGCCTCGTAGAGCGCCGGGTTCACCCCCTGCAGCCCCGCCAGGTAGATCAGCATGTTGAAGCCGGTGCGCCACCACAGGGTGACGAGCACCACGGAGGCGAAGGCCGCCGCTCCGCCGGACTGCCAGGCGATGCGGGGGAGGCCGATCGTCTGGAGCATGCCGTCGAGCACGCCGCTGTTCTCGTCGAAGATCAGCACGCCCATCAGCGCCGTCGCCACGCCGGAGACCGCCATCGGCAGGATGAGGATGCTGCGGAACACCGGCCGCGCGGGCAGCACCGAGTTCATCAGCACCGCCGCGCCGAGGCCCAGCGCCATCGAGAGCGGGGTCACGATCAGGGTGAACAGCGCCGTGTTCAGCGTCGAGCGCCAGAAGAGGCCGTCGCCGAGCAGCCGCGCGTAGTTGTCGAGCCCGACGAAGACGCCGTCGCCGAAGCCGTTCGTGCGCTGGAAGCCGATCAGGAACGCGCCGCCCAGGGGGACGAACACGAACAGGCCGAGCATCAGCAGGTTCGGCGCGAGGAACGCGTAGGCGGCCGCCGTCTCGCGGGCGGGGGCGCGGGAGGTGCGCCGGGGGCGGGCGGTCACCGCCTCCGGCGCGAGGACCGACCGGCTCACTGCGTCGCGGCCGCGATGCCGGCGGTGAGGCCGGCGATGGTGTCCTCGGTGCTGCGCCCGCCGACGAAGGCCTGCTCCAGCTGCTCCTTGAGCACCGTGATGATCGCGGCCATGTCGGGCGAGGCGACCTGCGCCGAGTCGGACGCCTGGACGGTGCCCGCCTGGCCGAGGAACACCTCGGCGAGCTCGGGGCGCACGGCGAACTCGATGCCCGACTCCGTGAGGTCGCGGCGAGTGGGGAGGAGCGAGGCGCCGGCGCAGAAGTCGCGCATCGCCTCCTCCTCCGTCACGAACGCGAGGAAGGAGGCGGCCAGCTCCGGGTTCTTCGCGGCCTTGGTCGCGACGAGGGCGTTGCCGCCGAAGTCGCCGCCTCCGCGCACGTTGCGCGGGGAGTAGGTGGCGCCCCACTCGAAGTCGAGGGTGGAGTCGGCGTCGGGGATGAGGAACGCGCCGGCGAAGGTCATCGCGGTGGTCTGCGAGTACCAGAGGTCGCTGGCGTAGGTGGTCGCCTGCACAGAGCTGCTCGGCGGCACGAGGCCGTCGGTGAAGAAGCTGCGGCTGAAGTCGATCGCGGCGCGGCCGGCGGCGGAGTCGATCGCGGGCCCGGACAGGTCCTCGGTGAGGAAGCGGCCGTCGGCCTGGAAGAGCAGGCTGAGCCAGCGCGTGACGCCGTTGCCCTGCCAGTTGTAGGCGAAGGGGTAGCGCTCGGCGGGGAGCGAGGCGCGCAGCTTCCGCCCGACCTCGGTGAACTCCTCCCAGGTCCACGCCTCCTCGGGCGAGGAGGGGAAGGAGGTGACGCCCGCGTCGGCCAGCACCTGCGTGTTGTAGAGGATCAGCGAGGTGTCGGTGTGGTGGGGGACGCCGAAGGGGCTCCCGCCGCTCTGCACCGCGGCCCAGGCCGGATCGGTGAACCGCTCGGCGACGTCGGAGTCGAGGAAGCCCGACAGGTCCAGGAGCTGGTCGCGGCCGGCGTAGCTGCCGAACGTGTAGTACGGGACCCGGAAGACGTCCGGCGGGTTCCCCGCCTGCAGCTGCGCGTCGATGTTGGTGAACATCTGCTCGTACGGGACCGCGTTGAGGGTCACGGTGGCGCCGGCTTTCGCCGACTGGAACGCGTCGATCGCGCGCCGGAAGCCGGCCAGCTCGGCGTCGGTGCCCCAGGTGGTGAAGGTGAGGGTGTCGCTGCCGGCGCTCGCCGCGGGGCCCGCGGGGGCGAAGCCGCAGCCGGAGAGGACCGGGACGGAGGCGGCGACGCCGAGCGCTCCGAGGAAGCGGCGGCGGTCGAGGACCGCGCGTCCGAGCTGCGAGAGGTCGAGAGCCCCCGCGGGGAGCCCCTTGCTGGTCAGGCCCATGACGGCCTCCTTCCGGGGGCCAGCGGCAGGCTCCCGGGGGCAGGCTATTCCGGCAGGGCCGCGGGAATCGCGGCTGGACGGATCGGCCGATCCATGAGAGGAGCGGCCGATCCGCGCGGCGGGCGTTCAGCCGCGGTGGCCGAGCATCCCCTCGAACGAGCCGTCGAGCGCCCACGGGTCGGGCGTGGAGCCCGAGCGGGAGGAGCGGGCGGCTTGATCGGCCAGCTCGCGTCCGGCGCGCTCGATGCGCGAGGGCAGCGCCCGTCCGTCCTCGGTCGCGCCGCCCCAGTCGTCCGTCGCCGCGAACACGGTGGTCGCGAGGGGCGCCGCGTGCAGGTAGGTGAAGAGCGGGCGCATCGCGTAGTCGACGGCCAGGGAGTGGCGGGGGGACCCGCCCGTGGCCGCCAGCAGCACGGGCAGACCGCGCAGCGCCTCCGTGTCGAGCACGTCGACGAACGACTTGAAGAGCCCGCTGTAGCTGGTGGTGAAGATCGGCGTCACGGCGATCAGGCCGTCGGCGCCGGCGACCGCGTCGAGCGCGGTCTGCAGTGCGGGGCTCGCGAAGCCGGTGAGGAGGTTGTTCGTGACGTCGTGCGCGAGGTCGCGCAGCTCCACGACGCTCCGCTCGACGGCGAAGCCCTGCTCGGCGAGGGAGGACTCGGCGGCGTCGGCCAGGCGGTCGGCGAGCAGCCGGGTCGAGGACGGCTGGCTGAGGCCGGCCGAGAGGACGGTGATCCTGCGGGTGTCCATGGAGAGCTCCTGACTAGACGGTGACGGGCTCGGCCGCGGGCTGCGCGTCGCGCGCGGCCACGAGGGAGGCGTGGGTGGGGGCGTCGGGCACGTGCGCGGGGCGGCCCTCGGCGAAGCCGGCGCGGAGGGCGGGGAGGATCTCGCCGAGCATGTCCATCTGCTCCAGGACGGTCTTCAGCGGGAGTCCCGCGTGGTCCATCAGGAAGAGCTGGCGCTGGTAGTCGCCGACGTACTCGCGGAAGCCGAGGGTGCGGTCGATGATCTGCTGCGGGGAGCCGACGGTGAGCGGGGTCTGCTCCGTGAAGTCCTCGAGCGAGGGGCCGTGGCCGTAGACGGGGGCGTTGTCGAAGTAGGGGCGGAACTGCGAGACCGCGTCCTGCGAGTTCTTCGCCAGGAAGATCTGCCCGCCGAGGCCGACGATCGCCTGATCGGCGGTCCCGTGGCCGTAGTGCTCGAAGCGCTGGCGGTAGAGCTGCACCATCTTCTGGGTGTGCGAGGCGGGCCAGAAGATGTGGTTCGCGAAGAAGCCGTCGCCGTAGTAGGCGGCCTGCTCGGCGATCTGCGGGGAGCGGATCGATCCGTGCCACACGAACGGCGCGACACCGTCGAGGGGGCGCGGGGTCGACTGGAAGCCCTGGAGGGGAGTGCGGAACTGGCCCTCCCAGTCGACGAAGTCCTCGGTCCACAGGCGGTGCAGCAGGTCGTAGTTCTCGATCGTCAGCTCGATGCCGCGGCGGATGTCCTTGCCGAACCACGGGTAGACGGGGCCGGTGTTGCCGCGGCCGAGCATCAGGTCGACGCGGCCGCCGGCGAGGTGCTGGAGCATCGCGTAGTCCTCGGCGAGCTTCACGGGGTCGTTCGTGGTGATGAGGGCCATCGCGGTGGAGAGCGTGATCCTCTCGGTCTTCGCCGCGAGGTAGCCGAGCGTGGTGGTGGGGGAGGAGGACCAGAACGGCGGGTTGTGGTGCTCGCCCAGGGCGAAGACGTCGAGGCCGATCTCCTCCGCCTTCAGCGCGATCGCGAGGGTCGCCTGGATCTTCTCGGACTCGGACGGGGTCCGTCCGGTCGTGGGGTCGGTCGTGATGTCGCTGACCGTGAAGATGCCGAACTGCATCAGGCGCTCCTTCTGTCCTCCGGCCCGGTGGGGCCTGGTCCATGCGTTTGCATGTACATCCTCATTCAACCACGTGCGGCCGGATCTATTCCCGAGATCCCCGGGCCTCCGCCGGGCTGTCGCAGGACGGCGGAGGCGCCGTGCCCGGACGTCGCCGACCCGCCCCGCTCGCCCCGCGGCCGCCCGAAACATCCCCGCAATACGCCCCGCACTAGAGTCGTGCCATGGGTGACCTCTTCGACGGATACGGGTCCCAGAAGGTCGAGCGGCCCGACACGGGCGCCACCCCCTGGGACGAGATGTTCGCCGACGTGGCGTCGACCGGAGGCCCCGACGGGGTCCGCGGCGCCTATCGCGACATCTACTCCTCGCTCGCGCGGATGACCCAGGAGGAGCTGCGCGGCCGCACCGACGCGCTCGCCTCCTCCTACCTCGCGCAGGGCGTCACCTTCGACTTCGCGGGGGAGGAGCGGCCGTTCCCGCTCGACGCCGTCCCCCGGGTGATCGAGCGCGCCGAGTGGAACGAGGTGCAGACCGGCATCAAGCAGCGGGTCCGTGCTCTCGAGGCGTTCCTCGCCGACGTCTACGGCCCGCAGAACGCCGTGGCCGACGGCGTCATCCCCGCCGGGCTCATCTCGAGCTCCAGCCACTTCCACCGGCAGGCCGCGGGCATCGTCCCCGCGAACGGCGTGCGGATCCAGGTGTCCGGGATCGACCTGATCCGCGACGAGAAGGGCGGCTGGCGGGTCCTCGAGGACAACGTCCGCGTGCCCTCCGGCGTCTCCTACGTCATCTCGAACCGCCGGGTGATGGCGCAGACGCTGCCCGAGCTGTTCGTCTCGATGCGGGTGCGCCCGGTCGGCGACTACCCGAACAAGCTGCTGCAGGCACTGCGCGCCTCCGCCCCCGACGGCGTCGACGACCCGACCGTGGTCGTGCTCACTCCGGGCGTCTACAACTCCGCCTACTTCGAGCACACCCTCCTCGCCCGCCTCATGGGCGTCGAGCTGGTCGAGGGCCGCGACCTGTTCTGCACGGGCGGCAAGGTGTTCATGCGCACCACCTCCGGCCCGACCCGGGTCGACGTGATCTACCGCCGCGTGGACGACGAGTTCCTCGATCCGCTGCAGTTCCGCGCCGACTCGATGCTCGGCTCACCCGGGCTGATGCTCGCGGCCCGGCTCGGGAACGTCACGATCGCCAACGCGGTCGGCAACGGCGTCGCCGACGACAAGCTCGTCTACACCTACCTGCCCGACCTCATCCGCTACTACCTCTCGGAGGAGCCGGTGATCAAGAACGTCGACACGTGGCGGCTCGAGGATCCGGGAGCGCTCGAGGAGGTGCTCGACCGCCTCGACGAGCTCGTCGTGAAGCCGGTCGACGGCTCCGGCGGCAAGGGCCTGGTCGTGGGGCCGGCCGCCTCGGCGAAGGAGCTCGCGGAGCTGCGGTCCCGCCTCCAGGCCGACCCGCGCGGCTGGATCGCGCAGCCGGTCGTGCAGCTCTCCACCATCCCCACCCTCGTCGACGACGGGATGCGCCCCCGGCACGCCGACCTGCGGCCCTTCGCCGTGAACGACGGCACCGACGTCTGGGTGCTGCCCGGCGGCCTGACCCGCGTCGCGCTCCCGGAGGGGCAGCTCGTCGTCAACTCGTCGCAGGGCGGCGGATCGAAGGACACCTGGGTGGTCGGCCTCGAGGAGGCGCGCAGCGCCGAGCCCGAGGCGCGCGACATCCAGGCGCTCGTCGCCGAGCAGGCCGCTGTCACCAGCTCCATCCCGATCGTCTACCCGCTCAACCACACGCCCGACCACTCGCCGCAGGACGCGCCGAACACCGACCAGGACCAGCAGCAGCAGCAGACGCTCGCGGCGGGGGAGGACGACTGATGCTCTCCCGGATCGCCGAGTCGCTGTTCTGGATCGGCCGCTACATCGAGCGGTCCGACGGCACCGCCCGCATCCTCGACGTCCACCTCCAGCTCCTGCTCGAGGACCCGTGGATCGACGAGGACACGGCCTGCCGCTCGCTCCTGTCGGTGATGGGCTCGACCCCGCCCGACGACATGGGCGAGATCACCCGTGCCGACGTGCTGGCGATCCTCGCGATCGACCGCACGAACCCCGCCTCGATCGCCTACTCGCTCGGCGCGGCCCGCGAGAACGCCCGCCGGGCGCGCGAGATCGTCTCGACCGAGCTCTGGGAGTGCCTCAACACCACGCGCACCCGGATGCCGCGCCGCGTCTCGGGCGAGCGGGTGTCGGAGTTCTTCAGCTGGGTGAGGGAGCGCTCCGCCCTCGCCGTCGGCATCATCGAGTCGGCGACCTCGCGCGACGAGGCCTGGCAGTTCTTCACGCTCGGCCGCTCGATCGAGCGCGCCGACATGACCGCCCGCCTGCTCGCCACCCGCTCGCTGACCGAGGCGAGCGGCCCCTCCTGGACCACGATCCTCCGCTCCTGCGGCGCCTACGAGGCGTACCTGCGCACCTACCGGGGCGTGCCGAGCGCGCGGAACGCGGCCGAGTTCCTCCTCCTGGACCGGCTGTTCCCGCGCTCGATCCTCTTCTCGGTCTCGCGGGCGGAGGCGTGCATGCGCGACATCGAGCCGCGCACCGGCCGCATCGGCCACTCCGGCGACGCGCAGCGCGTCCTCGGGCGGATCCGCAGCGAGCTGGAGTTCCGGCCGATCACCGACATCCTCGAGGACCTGCCGCGGCACATGGACAGCGTGCAGGAGGCGACCTCGGCCGCGTCCGAGGCGATCCGCCAGCGGTACTTCCCCACCAACGTCATGCCGAGCTGGATCGGGGAGGCGCTGTGAGCAGGCTGCGCATCAGGCACACCACGGGCTTCACCTACGCGGGGGACGTGGTCGCGTCCTACAACGAGGCGCGGATGCTCCCCGCCTCCTCGGACGGGCAGCTGGTGCTGTTCTCGAACCTCGACATCCGGCCGGTGACCTCGGTGCACGCCTACACCGACTACTGGGGCACCCGCGTCTCGTCGTTCGACGTGCTCGACGCCCACCGCGAGCTCTCGCTGACGGCGACCTCGCTCGTCGAGATCCGGCCGAAGCAGCACCCCGACCACCCGACCGGGTGGGATCAGCTGTCCGAGCAGGTCGAGACGCGCACCGAGTACGTGGAGCAGTCGAAGCAGACCCACCGCACCGCGCCGCCGGAGGACCTCTCGGCGATGGCGCGCTCGCTCGCGGACGAGGCGGCCGGGCCGTGCGAGGCCGCGCTCACGATCGCCGAGACGATCGGCCGGGCGATGACCTACCGGCAGGGCGTCACCGGCGTGCACTCCACCGCGACGGAGTCGTGGACCGCGCGCGAGGGCGTCTGCCAGGACATCACGCACATCGTCCTCGGGGCGCTGCGCTCGGTGGGCATCCCGGCGCGCTACGTCTCGGGCTACCTGCACCCCAAGCCGCACGCCGAGATCGGCGAGACCGTGGTGGGGGAGTCGCACGCCTGGGTCGAGTGGTTCTGCGGAGGAGCGTGGCGCGGCTACGACCCGACGAACCTGATCGACATCGGCGACCGCCACGTCACCGTCGGCCGGGGGCGCGACTACAACGACATCGCGCCGCTGCGCGGGGTGTTCGCCGGGCCCCGCTCGTCGAAGCTCTTCGTCCGCGTCGAGATCACCCGCGAGGCCTGAGGGCGGGTGGCGGACGCGCCCGGCGTCGGGGGCGACCCGTCGAGTGGGCGGTCCGCGGATCCGCCCGGCGTGCGGACCGGCCGACGGAGCCTAGGCGCGCGGGCGCAGCAGGGGGACACCGCCGGTCGCCGGCAGAGCCTCCGGCTCGGGGGCCGCGAGCCGGGCGGCGCGGCGCAGACGGAGGTGGAAGGCGAGTCCGATGGCGGCCGCCGCGATCCCGGAGGCGGCGCCGACCAGCATCGCCTGGCGCGGACCGTAGGCGTTCGCGACCCAGCCGATCAGCGGTGCGCCGATCGGGGTGCCGCCGACGAAGATGGCCATGTAGAGCGCCATGACCCGGCCCCGCATCTCGGGGGCGGTCGAGAGCTGCACGTAGCCGTTGGCCGAGGTCATCAGCGTCTGCGCCGCGATGCCGACGAAGGGGAGCAGGATCGCGAACGCCCAGACCGTCGGCATGACGCCGGCCAGCGCGAGCGCGACGCCGAACGCCGCGGAGGCGCCGACGATGAGCCGGAGCCTCGGGCGGTCGCGGCGAGCCGAGAGGAGCGCTCCCAGCACCGAGCCGACGGCGATGGCGGAGGAGAGCAGGCCGAACTCGCTCGCCCCCATGTCGAACTCGACGGTCGCCATCGTCGAGGCGAAGATCGGGAAGTTCAGGCCGAAGGTGCCGATCAGGAACACGATCGCGAGCACCACGAGGATGTCCGGCCGCTTCGACACGTAGCGGAACCCCTCCAGCAGCGCACCCGGGCCGCGCGTGGCGCGCGGGGCGCTGCGGAGCTGGTCGCGGTGGAGTGCGCGCAGCGAGAGCAGGACGGCGAGGAAGCTCGCGGCGTTGAGGAGGAAGACCCAGCCGGAGCCGACCGCGGCGATGAGCACGCCCGCGAGGGCCGGTCCGATCATCCGCGCCGAGTTGAAGGAGGCCGAGTTCAGCGAGACGGCGTTGGTGAGGTCGCGCTCCTCGACCAGCGCCGAGACGAACGTCTGGCGCACGGGCGCGTCGATCGCCGCGGCGAAGCCGAGCAGCAGGGCGAAGAGGTAGACCATCCAGAGCTGGACGACCCCGGTCACGACGATGAGCCCCAGGCCGAGCCCGAGCGCGCCCATCGCGCCCTGGGTGGCCATCAGGAGCTTCCGCCGGTCGAAGCGGTCGGCGATGAAGCCGGAGAAGGGGACCATCACGAGCTGCGGTCCGAACTGCAGCGCCATGGTCACGCCGAGCGCCGTCGCGTCGTGGTCGGTCAGGTCGTTGATCACGATCCAGTCCTGGGCCGTGCGCTGCATCCAGGTGCCGACGTTCGAGACCATCGCGCCCGCGAACCAGATGCGGTAGTTCGGCACGGCGAGGGAGCGGAACATCGCGCTCATCGGTCGGCCACCGCGCGCAGGACCGCCGCCGCGTCGTGGAGGAGGCGCAGGTCCTCGGGAGGGAGCTCCTCGAGGCGCGCCACGAGCCAGGCGTCGCGGCTGCGGCGCACGTCGAGCACCAGTGCGGTGCCGGCCTCCGTGGGGCGGATGCGGGTGACGCGGCCGTCGGCGGGGTCGGCCAGGCGCTCCGCGAGTCCTTCGTCGACCAGGCAGCCGACCGTGCGGGTCATCGACGGCGGGCGGACCCGCTCCGCCTCGGCCAGCTCGCCGAGGGTCTTCGCGCCCTCGCGGTGCAGGAGCGCGAGCACGCTGAACTGCGGATCGTTGAGCTCGTGCTGGGCCTTCTCCTGCCGGAGCCGCCGTCCGAGCCGGCCGACCGCTGCCCGCACCTCGCCGGCGAGGGAGGTCAGCGGGAGATCGGTCTGCGGGGTGTCGGTCGGAGGGGTCTCGGTCTGCAGGGTCTCGGTCTGCAGGGTCTCGGTCGATGGCACATAGTTAGCCTAACAAAAGAACTGCCGCTCAGGCGGAGGTCCGCGCGGTCCGCACCGCCCCGATGCTCGCGGCGACCACGAGCGCGATCCCGACGGCCTCGACGGCGCTGAGGCGCTGCCCGAGCACGAGGAAGCCCGAGAGCGCGGCCGCCCCGGGGGAGAGCGACATCAGGATCGAGAAGGTCGAGGAGCGCAGGCGCCGCAGCGCCAGCAGCTCCAGCGCGTAGGGCACCGCGGAGGAGAGCACCGCCACGGCGAGCCCGAGGAGCAGCACCGGCGGCACCACCAGGGCGGGCCCGGCGGAGGCGAGGCCGAACGGCAGCGACACGATCGCGCCGGCCGCCAGCGCCAGCGCGAGCCCGTCGATCCCCTGGAACCGCCCGCCGGTGCGGCCGGCGAAGACGATGTACGCGGCCCAGAGCACTGCGGCTCCCAGCGCGAAGCCGACGCCGACCGGGTCCAGCGCCGAGAACCCGCCCTGCGACAGGGTCACCACTCCGGCCAGCGCGAGCACCGCCCAGACCAGGCTCAGCACGCTCCTCCCGGCGATCACCGAGAGCGTCAGCGGCCCGAGCACCTCGAGGGTGACGGCGGCGCCCTGCGGGATCCGGGCGATGGCCTCGTAGTAGCAGGCGTTCATCCCGCCGAGGGCGAGACCGTAGGCGGCGACGGTGGCCCAGTCGCTCCGGCTGTGGCCGCGCAGCCGCGGACGGCAGACCAGGAGCAGCACGACGGCCGAGAACACCAGCCGGAGCGTGACGGTGCCGATCGGCCCCGCGGCGGGGAAGAGCAGTACGGCGAAGGAGGCGCCCAGCTGCACGCTCGCGACCGACCCGAGCACCAGGCCGATCGAGCCCGCGCTCGCCGGGCGCCGCTCCGGAGCGGCCGCTGCGCTCAGCTGGAGCGCCGCTGCGTCTGGACGGGCGGGACGTTGTAGCCGAGCAGGCCGACGCCGGTCGCGTCCCAGCGCAGCGTGGTCAGCGAGACGTTGTCGACCACCGGGAAGGTGTGCCGGTACGTCTCCGGGTTGATGCCGAGATAGGCGCACAGCAGGAGGCGGATGAGCGTGCCGTGCGCGACGACGAGCACCCGGCCGTCGGGGTGCTCGCGGTGGATGCGCGCGAGTGAGGTGTTCGCGCGGGCGACGGCGTCGAGGCCGGACTCGCCGCCGGGCATCGGCTGGATGGCCGGCGCCGCGACCCACGCGTGGTACTCGTCCGGGAAGCGCTTCTCCATCTCGTCGGTGGTCAGCCCCTCACCGCGGCCGAAGTCGACCTCGACCAGCGCCGGGTCGGGCTGCAGCTCGAGGTGGGCCGCCCGCGCGGCGGGCACGGCGGTGCGCACGGCCCGGACCAGGGTGGAGGAGTACACCGCCTCGAGGTCGGCGTCGACGGCCCAGGCGGCCAGAGTCGCCGCCTGGTCCTGGCCCCGGGGGGTCAGCGCGATGTCGGAGGAGCCCGCGAAGCGGTTCTCGGAGTGCCAGACAGTCTCTCCGTGCCGGGCGAGGATCAGGGTCGTCACCCCCTGAGCCTACCGACCGCGCGGGCCCGCGGGCCCCGCGCTCAGGCGGCGGGAACGCCGTAGTGCGCGTCGACCATCACCGGGAGGTGGTCCGAGACGCCCTGGGGCAGCGTGGAGACCCGCTCGATCCGCACGGAGTCGCTGATCGCGAAGTCGAAGTGGCCGCTGAAGTAGCGGTAGCGCGCGTAGGTGGGGGAGTCGCTCCGCGAGACCAGGTAGCCGTTCCGGGTCATCCGGCGGTCGAGTCCGCGGAAGAACCACGGGTAGTTGTAGTCGCCGACCATCAGGGAGGGGGTGTCCGGCGCGTACTCGCGCAGCCGGTTCAGCGCCTCGTCGATCTGCTTGCGGCGCAGGGCGTTGCCGGCCGAGAGCGGGGCGGCGTGGAAGGAGGAGACGGCGATCGATCCGCCGTCGCGGTCGTCGAGGCGGACGGCCAGCAGGCGCTCGTGAGCGGGGGACATCACGCGGTCGTGCATGGACTTGCTGAGCTCGAACGCGGCGCTGCCGGAGAGTTCGAAGCGGTCCTGCGAGTAGTAGACGGCCAGGCCCAGGCGGTTGCGGGCCGTGACGGACGCGAGCCGGAGCGAGCCCACCTCCTGCGGCAGCTTCGTGGTGTCGCACTCCTGCAGGCACAGCACGTCGATGTCGTGGCGGGCGGCGAGGGGGGCGATCTCGGCGTGCGCTCGGTGCTCCCGGAGGTTGTAGGAGATCACGCGGAGGGCGCGTTCGGTCGGCTGCATTTCGCCAGTGTAGGGCGCGCCGACCGAGCGCCGGCCGACCCTCCGGCGAACACGGAGGGACCTCCTCGGAACGCGGTCGGAACGTTCGCCGACCGGCCGGGGAGGTCCCTCGCGGAGCCGTGTCAGTGCTGCTCGGTGCCCGAGGCGTCGGTCTCGGCGTCGGTGCCGTGGACGCCGTCGGTGGGGCCCCAGTCGGGCAGCGGGGGGTTCTGCTCCTCGCCGTCGGCGCCGACGCCGTCGGCCAGGGGGGAGGCCGCGCCGCCGACCTCGTCGAGGCCCGCGGAGGTGCCGGTCTCGGTGGCGGGGTCGGGCGTGCGCGCGCCGTCGGTCGTGTCGGTGCCGTCGGTCGTGTCGGTGGGGGTGGGCTCGATGTCGTAGTCGGAGCTGCTCATGTCCCGACGCTACGACTCCGCCGCCCGCGGGGGCACCCCCTTGCGCTCCCGCGAACGACGGAGGCCCCCCGCACCGGGAAGGTGCGAGGGGCCTCCGAAGGGGGAGTGCTCAGCGTCCGTAGGCGGAGGCGGCGGGGCAGTCGAACGGGTCGCCGCCGGCCGACAGGCCGACCTTGTTGAGGTAGCGGACGACGATCGCGTACGACTCCATCAGCGAGGTCTCGGTGTAGGGGATCTGGTGGGTGGTGCAGTACTCCTTGGCGATGACCTGCGCACGGCGCAGCGCCGGGCGGGGCATGTTCGGGAAGAGGTGGTGCTCCACCTGGTAGTTGAGGCCGCCCATGTAGAGGTCGGTGAACCAGGTGCTGCGGATGCTGCGCGAGGTGAGGACCTGGCGGCGGAGGAAGTCGACGCGCGCCTCCTTCGGCAGCAGCGGCATGCCCTTGTGGTTCGGCGCGAACGAGGCGCCCATGTAGAGGCCGAAGACGCCCAGCTGCACGCCGACGAAGGCGAACGCCATGCCGAGGGGGAGGGCCCAGAAGACGACGGCGAGGTAGAGGCCGACGCGGGTGACGAGCATGGTGATCTCGACCCAGCGCTTGTCGACCTTGCCCTTGCCGAACACGGTGCGGAAGCCGTGCAGGTGCAGGTTGAGGCCCTCGAGCAGCAGGAGCGGGAAGAACGCGTAGCCCTGGCGGCGGGTGAGCCAGGCGTAGAGGCCGCGCGAGCGGGCCGCGTCCTCGGCGGTGAAGGAGACGACGTCGCGCTCGATGTCCGGGTCCTTGCCCAGCACGTTCGGGTTCGCGTGGTGGCGGCTGTGCTTGGTCATCCACCAGGAGTAGCTGATGCCGACGAAGAGATTCGCGAGGGTGCGGCCGGCGATGTCGTTGGCCTTGCCGGACTCGAACACCTGGCGGTGCGAGGCCTCGTGGGCGAGGAAGGCGAACTGCGTCAGCACGATGCCGAGGGCGGCGGCGAGCAGGAGCTGGAACCAGGAGTCGCCCAGCAGGACGAAGCCGGTGACGATGCCGCCGAGCGCGAGGACCAGCGCGCCGAACATCGTGTAGTAGAAGCCGGTGCGGCGGCGGAGGAGCCCCGCGTCGCGGACCGTGCTGAGGAGACCGGAGTACTCGGTCGTCGGGTTGACGCGGCCGTCGGCGCGCGGACGGGTGCGGACGACGCGGGGGGCGCCTCCGGTGACGGACGTGGTGGTGGGGGTGCTCATCGGCGCCTCGCTCTTCGTGGTGACCGTCGGCGTCGACGATCTCTCGGTGAGCGATCCCGACGGGGGCGGTCCGCTCATGGTTCACCGCGTCGGTAGGGGCCGGACGCGGCATCAGGGCGACCGGGGTCAAGGGCAACCTGGTGTGAACACTACGGGGACGGCGGCGGCACCGCACCATGGCGATTGCCAGCCTTCGCTCCGCGCGTGTCGGGAAGGGGAGTGCGCCTCCGGCAGGACCGCCGGAGGCGCACGGGCTCAGGAGCCGATCGAGTCCTGCGGGCGGCCGGACTTGAGCGCGGCGAGGCGCGCCTCCACCTCGGTCATCTCACCGAGGTCCTCGAGCGACTCGAACTGCGCGTCCAGGCTCGAGGAGGCGAGCTCCTCCGCGCCGCGGACGCGCGCCTCCTCGCGGCGGATCTTCTGCTCGAAGCGGCTCACCTCGCTCGTCGGGTCCATCAGGTCGATGCTCTTCACGGCGTCCTGGACCTGGCTCTGCGCCTCGACGGTCTTCGAGCGCGCGATCAGCTCGTCGCGCTTGCTCGAGAGCTGCTGCAGCTTCTCGCGCATCTGGTTCAGGCCCGACTTGAGCTTGTCGACGACCTCGGTCTGCGAGGCGATGGTCGGCTCGGCGTCCTTCGCCTCCTTCTCGGACTGGATCTGGCGCTGCAGAGCGACCTTGGCCAGCGCGTCGAACTTGTCGGCGTCGCCGGCGCTCCCGCCGGTGCGCAGCTCGTCGGCCTTGCGGCTCGCGGCGAGGGCCTTGCCGCCCCACTCCTGGGCGTTCTGCACGTCCTCGCGGTAGTCGTCCTCGAGCAGGCGCAGGTTGCCGATCGTGGTGGCGATCGCCGCCTCGGCGTCGCGGATGCTGTCGGTGTAGTCGCGGACCATCTGGTCGAGCATCTTCTGCGGGTCCTCGGCCTGGTCGAGGAGCGCGTTGATGTTGGCCTTCGCGAGCTGCGCGATGCGGCCGAAGATCGACTGTCTCTGAGCCATGGGTGTCTCTCCTTGCGTCGTGGGTGGTGCCGGATGTCGGAGGTGGTGCCGGAGTCGTGGGGGGAGGTGGTGGTCGTCGGTCGTGCGCGGATGCCCGGGGGCGCTCAGAAGCGCCCGCCGCCGCCGCGGCGTCCGCCGCCGCCGCTGCTGCGCCCGCCGCCGAAGCCGCCGCCGCCGGAGCGCCGGGACGAGCCGCCGCCGCCGAAGCCGCCGCTGAACCCGCCTCCGCCGAAGCCGCCCGAGCGGTAGCCGCTGCGGCGTCCGCCTCCCAGGAGCGACTCGACCAGGATCCCGCCGAGGAACGCGCCGGTCGTGTCGCCTCCGTAGGGGCTGCCGACGGCGTTCGGGGCGGAGTAGGAGCCGGCGTCGGCCCGCGCCCGCTCGAGCGCCTGCTGGGCGAGCTGCGAAGCGCGCTGGGCGGAGGCGAGAGCCTCGCGGGGGTCGGTGGCGGCGATGCGCTCGGCGTATTCGGCCGAGCGGGCGGCCTCGGCGACGCGGGTGCGCGCTTCCGAGCCGACCGCGCCGCGGCGGGCCGCGATGAAGTCCTCGGCGGCCGAGACGCGGCTGCGGGCGGAGGTGAGCTCGGCGCCGAGGGCGGCCCGCTCGCGCTCGCGCTGGGCCTGCGCGTCGCGGAACCCGCCGACGGCGGCGTCGATCGTGGCGTCGGCGGCGGTGAGCGCCTCGAGCAGGGCGAGCGGGTCGTTCGGCCGCACGGAGGCGGCGCGCTCGACGTCGTCGAGGGCGGCCTCGGTCGAGGCGACCGCCGCGGCGACGTTCTGCGCCTGGGCGGCGGACTCCGCGTCCTGGAAGGCGGCGAGCGCTCGTCCCTGCGCCACGTCGGCGCGGATCTCGGCGACGCGGCCGGCGAGCGACGCCTCCGCCTTCTGCAGCTCGTCGCCGCGCGTGGCCACCGCGTCGACGAGCCCGGAGGCCTGCTCGGCGGCCTGCTGCCCGGCGCGCAGCAGCACGGCGGCGCGGCCGGAGTCGCCGGCCTGCAGCGCCTGCTGGGCGCCGGCGAGCTGGTCGCGGGTGAAGCGGAGGCGGTCCTCGGCCTGGTCGGCGTCGTCGCCCACGTCGTCGATCGCGGTCGGCGCGTAGCGGGAGGCGAGCTCGGCGAGGCGGGCGCGGGCCGACGGGAGGCGGTCGCCGACCTCGGCGGCGCGAGCCGAGAGCGCGGCGGCGAACTGCGGCGCGTTCTTCTCGAGGTCGCGCAGCTCCTCGAACGCACTCGCGCGCTCGTCGAGCGTCTGCTCGGCGTCGGCGCAGAGCTGGAGGATGCGCTGGTAGCCGTCGCGGCGCTCCTGATCGGTCTCCGGCTCGGCGTCGTCGAGACGCTGCTGCAGGGTGAAGGCCTCGCCGAGCAGGCGCTTCGCGGTGACGAGCGCCTCGCGGAACGCGCCGGTCGCGTCGGCGCCGAACTGCGCCTCCGCGAAGCCGACCTCCTGCTCGCTGGTGCGGACGGCGTCGTCGGCGTGGACGAGGGCCGACCCGGCACGGGTGGCGAGCTCGTCGATCGAGGCCTCCACCGCCTCCTGGGCGCGGCGCTTCCGCGCGCGGCGGACGAGCAGCAGCACCACGAGGCCGATCACGACGAGCGCCGCGAGCACGCCGAGCGCGATCAGCAGCCCCGAGCCGAGGGACTCGCCGGCGCTGGGCGCGTCGAGGCGCTGCCCGATCCCGTCGGCGGCGGCCACCGCGGCTCCGGCCCAGTCGCCGTCGGCGAGCCTCGGCTCGATGTCGTCGGACTGGAGCGAGGAGACCTGCGCGTCGTCGAGGGCGAAGCCCTGCGCGACCGACACCTGGTACTGGCGGGCGTCGACCGCGACGGCCAGGAGGACGTCGTCGGTGCCCAGTCCGTTGCGGGTCGCGGTCTCGTCCGCCCACGCGGCGCGGTCGGACGGATCGGTGAAGGAGTCGACGAAGGCGACGAACAGCTGCACGCGGTGCTGGTCGTAGAGGGCCCGCGAGGCCTGCTCGATCTCGGCGGTCTCTCCGGAGCTCAGCACCCCGACCGAGTCGAGGACGGTGGAGGAGGAGAAGGAGACGGGCGATTCGGCCGTCGCCGCGGTCGCGGGGACCAGCGCGAGGACCGCGGCGATCAGGAGGGCCGCGAGCGCCGGCAGCAGCCGGAAGCTCACGGGGTGGTGGGGTCTCGCCGGCATCGCGCACACTCCTTCGTCGTCGCCTCCCGAGTGTAGACAGCCCCGGTGTCCGAGCAGGGGTCGGGAGGCGGCAGGCCGTCGACCGCGTGCCCGGGGCGCGGGGGATGGGAGAACGCCGGGAGGAGGAATGACCGTGCTCCGCTCGCGGTTGCTGCCCGGAGTGCGCCGCAGGTGCACGTGCCTCCCCCCTCAGGGCAGCCCCCTGAGACAGCTCCGTAGAAAGGCGATCCCGTGGATCCGTTCTCCCCCCTCACCGCCGGCGACCTCGACCTCCCCAACCGCATCGTCCTGGCACCGATGACGCGACTGCGCTCCGACGAGCAGGGCGTGCCCGGCGCGATCGTCGCCGAGTACTACGCCCAGCGCGCGAGCATGGGCCTGCTGATCAGCGAGGGCGTCTTCCCCAGCGCCGAGTCCAAGGGCTACGCCGGGCAGCCCGGCATCGAGACCGAGGCGCAGGCCGCGGGCTGGCGCGCCGTCGCCGACGCCGTGCACGCCGCGGGCGGACGCATCGTCATGCAGCTGATGAACGCGGGCCGCGTCTCGCACACCGAGATCACCGGCACCGACCGCATCGTCGCCCCGAGCGCCGTCGCCATCGACGGAGAGGTGCACACCCCCTCCGGCAAGAAGCCCTTCCCGGTGCCGCACGCGCTGACCACCGAGGAGCTGGCGACCGTCCGCGACGAGTTCGTCGCCGCCGCCCGCCGCGCGATCGACGCCGGCTTCGACGGAGTCGAGGTGCACGGCGCCAACGGCTACCTGCTGCACGAGTTCCTCTCGCCCGTCTCCAACGTGCGCACCGACCAGTACGGCGGGACCCCGGCCGAGCGCGCCGCGTTCCCGCTCGAGGTCACCCGCGCGATCGTCGACGAGGTCGGAGCGGGCCGCGTCGGCATCCGCCTCTCGCCGGCCCACAACATCCAGGACGTCGTCGAGACCGACGGCGACGACGTGCGCGCCACCTACGAGGCCGTCGTCGACGGGCTCGCCCCGCTCGGCCTGGCCTACCTCAGCGTCCTGCACGCCGAGCCCGCCGGCGAGCTGGTCCAGGACCTCCGCTCGCGCTTCGACGGCGTCTTCATCGCCAACAGCGGCTTCGGCTCGCCGACCAGCCGCGAGGAGGCGACCGAGCTGATCAGCGAGGGCCACGCCGACGCCGTGGCCGTCGGCCGCCCGGCGATCGCCAACCCCGACCTGGTCGAGCGCTGGCAGGGCGGGCACCCCGAGAACGAGGTCGTCCAGGAGACGGTCTACGGCGGAGGAGCCGAGGGCTACACCGACTACGAGCCCCTCTCGGCGTAGTCGCGACTCACGCGGAAGGCCCGCTCCCTCGAGGGGGAGCGGGCCTTCCGCGTACCGGGGGGATCAGCTCTCGCTGCCCCGGCTCTTCAGCTCGGACTCGATGCGGGCGTCCTGCTCGGGCGAGAGCTCGTGGTCCTCGTCCTCCGGGCCGGCCGTCTCGCCGACGCGGCCCTCGCCGAGGGCGTGGATCGAGGTGATCTCGTCCTCGAGCGCGGCGTCGCGGTCGTGCTCGCTCACGAGCCGGTCTCGATCTCCCCGGCGGAGACGGCCTCGGCGTACTTGCGGAGGTCCGGGCCGGGCTCGAAGTCGATGAAGCGGTCCTTGAGGCGCGCGTTCAGCTCCGCGAACACGTCCTCCCAGGGCTCGCCCTTCTTGCTCGTCGCGAGGTCGAGCACCGCCTCGCGGAGGACCCTGTCCGAGTCCTCGAGGATCTTGTCGCGGGCTTCGTCGTTCCAGCGGATGTCCTGTGCGTCCATGCTCCGACCGTAGGCGCGGGGCCGGGGCGCCCCAAGGACTTGCGGGCGGGGGGCGGGAGGCGTAGGAGCCCCCGCCGCTCCGCGCTCAGGAGAGCGCCGGCAGCACCTCGCGCTCGAACAGCTCGATGCCGGACCGGTCGTAGGCGGCGTCCGGGAAGTAGAGGATGCCGTAGTCCATCCCGCGCGACTGCATGCCGGCGAGCCGGTCGACGATCTGCGCGGGAGTGCCGACCGCGAGCGCGTCGGGGCTGCGGTACTCGGCGACGAAGGACGCCGCTCCCTCCGCGCCGAGGTACGGCACCACGCGCTCCTCGAGACGCTGCAGCGCCGCCTCGACCTCCGCCTCCGTCTCGCCGATCACGACGTTGTAGTTCGAGCTCCGGGTGATCGCCGAGAAGTCGGTGCCCAGGCGCTCGCAGTGCCCGCGGAGGACCGAGCTCTTGTGGTCGAACGCCTCCGGGGTCCCGGCGAAGTTCGTGTACTGCGCGTACTGGGCCGCGATCCGCAGCGTGACCTTCTCGCCGCCGCCGGCGACCCACAGCGGGATGCCGCCCTCCTGCAGGGGCAGCGGCCGGTTCTGCGCGCCGTCCACCTGGTAGTAGCGGCCGTCGAGGGTCGCGGACCCGGTCGTCCAGGCCTGCTGCAGGATCTGCACTCCCTCGTCGAGCCGGCCCAGCCGCTCGGCGATCGGCGGGAAGCCGTAGCCGTACGCGCGCCACTCGTGCTCGTACCAGCCGCCGCCGATGCCCATCTCGACCCGCCCGCCCGAGACGATGTCGACGGTCGTCGCGACCTTGGCGAGGTAGGCGGGGTTCCGGTAGCCCATGCAGGTGCACATCTGGCCCAGCCGCACGCGCGACGTGGTGGCGCCGAACGCGCTCATCAGCGACCACGCCTCGTGCGTCGCCTCCTCCGTCACCTGCGGGACGGTGTGGAAGTGGTCGTAGACCCAGATCGACTCCCAGGCGCCGTCGTCGGCGTGCCGGGCGAGGTCGCTCATGGTGCGCCACTGGTCGGCGGCCGGGACGCCGACGAGGTCGTGGCGCCAGCCCTGGGGGATGAAGAGTCCGAATCGCATGCCGCCGACCCTAGGGCGGCCCGGCCTCCGAGGTCGAGGGGGTCGCGGTGCTCGCGTACGCTTCCGACCGATGCTGACCTTCACAGAGGATCTCGGACTCCCCGTCCTCGCGCTGATGATCCTCGCCGCCTTCGCGGCCGGCTGGATCGACGCGGTCGTGGGCGGCGGCGGACTCCTCCAGCTCCCCGCCCTGCTCCTCGTGCCGGGGATCTCGCCCGTGCAGGCGCTCGCCACGAACAAGCTGGCCTCGATCTTCGGCACGACCACCAGCGCGATCACCTACTACCGGCGCGCGAAGCCCGATCTGCGCACCGCACTGCCGATGGCGGCGGTCGCCCTCGCGGGCAGCTACGGAGGCGCGACGCTCGCCGGCCTCCTCCCGGCCGCGGTGTTCAAGCCGATCATCGTCGTCGCGCTGATCGTGGTCGCCGTCGTGACGATCGCCCGCCCGGCACTGGGCAGCGTCACGGTGCTCAAGCACGCGGGCCGGCGCCACCTCGTCACGGCGGCCGTGCTGGGACTCCTGATCGGCTTCTACGACGGCCTGATCGGACCGGGCACCGGGACCTTCCTGATCATCGCCCTGATCACCGCGCTGGGCTACGACTTCCTGCTCGCCAGCGCCAAGGCGAAGATCGTCAACGTCGCGACCAACCTCGGCGCCCTGCTCTACTTCGTGCCGGGCGGGCACGTGATCTGGCTGCTGGGCCTCCTGATGGGCGCCGCCAACGTGGCGGGCGCGTACCTCGGCTCGCGGATGGCCGTCGCTCGTGGCAGCCGCTTCATCCGGGTCGCGTTCCTCGTCGTGGTCGGCGCCCTCATCCTCAAGGTCGGCTCCGACGTCTGGACCGAGAACCTGGCGCCGCTGCTGCGCTAGCGCGGGCTGCGGGACCGAGCCGCGGAACGAGGACGGGACCCCCGCCGCAGCAGAAGGTCCCGTCCTCGTTCCGATCGCTCGGCGCTCCGCTCCGCCGACCTCAGCCGAAGGGGATCGAGCCGACCAGCACGCCGACGGCGAGCATGACCAGCGAGACGACGACCGCTCGCCACAGCACCTTGCGGTGGTGGTCGCCGAGGTTCACCGCGGCGAGGGAGACGAGCAGGAGGATCGCCGGGACCAGCGGGCTCTGGAGGTGCACCGGCTGCCCGGTGATGGAGGCGCGCGCCATCTCGACCGGCGAGATGCCGTAGTTCGCCGCGCTCTCGGAGAGCACGGGGAGGATGCCGTAGTAGAACGCGTCGTTCGACATGAAGAAGGTCATCGGGATGCTGAGCACGCCGGTGATCACGGCGAGGAACGGTCCGAGCGCCGGCGGGATCACCGCGACGACCCACTCCGCCATGGCGTCGACCATGCCGGTGCCGTTGAGGACGCCGATCAGCACGCCGGCCGCCAGCACCATCGACACGACGCCCACGATGCTCGGCGCGTGCTTGACGATCTCGGCCGCCTGGTCCTTCATCTTCGGGAAGTTGATCAGGAGGGCGACCGCGGAGCCGACCATGAACACGTAGGGCAGCGGCAGGATGTCGGCGACCAGCAGCGTCATCACCGCGAGGGTCAGGACCAGGTTCACCCAGATCAGCTTCGGGCGCAGCGTCTCGCGCTCGGGGTCGAGCATCGTGTCGGCCATCGCGGTGTCGGCGTCGTCGGCCTGCACGCGGGCGGCGACCGCCACCTGGGCTCCGCGCAGGGCCTGAGGGCCGCGGAGGAAGGAGAAGCGCTCCCGGGCGACGGTGCGGATGCCCCCGGTCAGCGCCGCGAGGCCGCCGGTGCGGGCGCCGCCCGGGCGGTAGGAGGAGCCGCGGCCGGCGCCGACGAGCTCCTGCTCGAGCATCGGCTCGGCCAGCGCGAGCGAGCCGAGGCGGCGGCGCTCGCCGAGCCCGAGGAACCAGGCGAAGACGAGCGTGACGACCAGGCCCACCGCGAGCGAGGGGAGCATCGGCACGAAGATCTCGCTCGGCGAGACCTGGAGGGCCGCGGCGGCGCGCACCGTCGGTCCGCCCCAGGGGACGATGTTGAGCGTGCCGTTGGCCAGGCCCGCGACGCAGGTCAGCACGACCGGGTTCATCCCCAGGCGCAGGTAGATCGGGAGCATCGCGGCGGTGGTGACGATGAAGGTGGTCGAGCCGTCGCCGTCGAGCGAGACCGCGCCGGCGAGCAGCGCCGTGCCGAGCACGACCTTCGCCGGGTCGTCGCCGAGCGCGCGGACGATGAAGCGGATCAGCGGGTCGAAGAGCCCGACGTCGATCATGATCCCGAAGTACATGATCGCGAACATCAGCAGCGCGGCCGTGGGCGCGAGGCTGCCGATCGCCTCGAGGACCATGTCGCCGATGCCGAGGCCGGCGCCCGCGAAGAGGCCGAAGATCGTCGGCACGACGATCAGGGCGACCATCGGCGTCAGCCGCTTGGTCATGATCAGGGCCATGAAGGCCAGGATCATGGTGAAACCGAGTACTACCAACACAGCTGACTCCTTCGTCCAGTGCCTCCGCCCGCGCTCGGCGGGAGAGCCGGCCGGGAGATGCTGGAAACCCTAGGCAGCCCCGCGTCCGGCGCCGGGGTATCGCTCATTACGGCGACATCTGCGCATAGTGTGGCTTCTGCGCATTCTGCGCACGACGACGGCGAGGAGGCCCCGATGCGCTTCGCGACCCACGTCCTGGTCCTGCAGCTCGCCACGGTGTCGGCCGCCGTGCTGGTCTGCGCGGGGCTCGTCACCGCGCTCAGCGTCCAGCAGCTGCGCGGCGAGGCGGAGGGCACGGCGCTCGCCATCGCCCGCACCGTCGCCGAGGATCCCGACGTGCGCGACGCGGTCGCCGCGTCCTCCGCCGTGCCCGGCGCGCCCGCCGCCTCGGAGCTGCGCGGCGGACCGCTCGAGGACGTCGCCGCCGCCGTCGAGCAGCGCACCGGCGCGCTCTTCGTCGTGATCACCGACGATCAGGGCATCCGCCTCGCCCACCCCGACGAGGACCGCCTCGGCGAGCGGGTCTCGACCAGCCCCGACGAGGCGCTCGCCGGGCGCGAGAGCGTCTCGTGGGGCACCGGCACGCTCGGCGAGTCGGCACGGGCGAAGGTCCCGGTCTTCGCCGAGGGGGAGCAGCGGGTCGTCGGCGAGGTCAGCATCGGCTTCGCGCGCTCCAGCGTCTTCACCGACCTGCCGACCGCGCTGCTCGGCGTCCTCGCCGCGGCGCTCGCCGGCCTGGTGCTCGCCGCCGTCGCCTCCGTCTTCATCCGCCGCCGCCTACTGCGCCTGACGCTCGGCCTCGCCCCGGAGGAGCTCACCTCGCTCGTGCAGGACCAGGCCGCCGTGCTCGACGGGGTCGACGAGGGCGTGCTCGCGCTCGACCGCGACGGGCGCGTCGGCGTCTGCAATGCGCGGGCCGCCGCGATCCTCGGCTCCGACGACCCGACCGGGCGGGCGCTGCACGGGCGGCCGCTCGCGGAGCTCGACCTGCCCGTTCCGCTGGCCGACGCGATCGGCGCCGCGCTGCACTCCGTCGAGCCGCCCCGCCCCGGAGGCGAGGAGGGCTTCGTCGTCCGCTCCCGCATCGTCTACGTCGACATCCGCCGGGTGACCCGCGGCGACCGCGACCTGGGCGTGGTGGTGGTGCTGCGCGACCGCACCGACCTCGCCGCGCTGAGCCGGCGCCTCGACGCGGTCGGCGCGATGACCAACGCGCTCCGGGTGCAGCGGCACGAGTTCGCCAACCGCCTGCACGTGGTCGCGGGCCTGCTGGATGCTGGGCGGACCGCGTCGGCGCGCGACTACCTCGACGAGGTGCTGACCCGCGGCCCGCTCAAGTACCCGGTGCAGCACGCCGACCGGCTGCAGGAGCCGTACCTCCAGGCGCTCGTCGGGGCGAAGGGGATCGAGGCGGCCGAGCGCGGTGTGCTGCTGACGCTCGGCGAGGAGACGCTGGTGCGCGGCACCGTCGTCGAGCCGGAGGACGTCGCCACGGTGGTCGGGAACCTGGTCGACAACGCGGTGCGCGCGGCGGTCGAGGGGCGGCGCGACGTGCGCTTCGTCGAGGTCGAGCTGCTCGACGACGGCGACGCGCTCTTCGTGACGGTCGCCGACTCCGGCGACGGAGTGCTCGATCCGGACTCGCTGTTCGACCGGGCCGGCGCGGGCGACCCCGTCGAGGACGACGGACGCGTGCACGGTCGGGGCTTCGGCCTGCCGCTGTGCCGTGAGGTGGCCGCCCGGCGCGGCGGCGAGGTCTGGCTGGCGGACGCCGGCGGAGCGGAGTCGGGGGCCGTGCTGTGCGCGCGCCTCCCCGGAGCGGTGCTGCCGCCGGAGCAGGACGGGGACGGGTCATGAGCGCGGACACGGCGCGGGAGCGCACGGTGCTGGTGGTGGACGACGACTTCCGGGTCGCCCAGCTGCACGCGGACCTGGTCGAGGCGCGGCAGGGGCTGACGGCCCTTCCTCCGGTGCACACGGCGCGCGCGGCGCGGGCGGCCGTCGCCGAGCACGCGCCCGATCTGATGCTGCTCGACGTGCACCTGCCGGATCAGAGCGGGATCGCGCTGCTCCGCGAGCTCGACACCGACGCGTTCGTCGTCAGCGCCGCCTCCGACGGGGCGACGGTGCGGCGCGCCCTGCACGCGGGGGCGCTCGGGTACCTCATCAAGCCGTTCGAGGCGCGCCTGCTCGGCGAGCGCCTCGACGCGTACGTGCGGTTCCGGAACGTGCTGCGGGAGGACCGCGCGGCCGATCAGGAGGCGGTGGAGCGGGCGCTGCGCATCCTGCACTCGGGCGACGCGACCGCCGCGCAGCCCTCGCGCTCGGCGACCGAGCAGCTCGTCCTGGCGCGCCTGGCCGAATCGGGCGCCGAGCTGTCGGCTCTCGAGGTGGCCGAGCGCGCCGGCATCTCGCGCGCCACCGCCCAGCGCTACCTCTCGGGCCTCGCGGGCCGCGGCCTAATCGAGATGACCCTCAGCTACGGCACCACCGGCCGCCCGGAGCACCGCTACCGCGCCCGCTGACCCTCCGCGAGCGGAGTCCGCGCTCGAGCCGGCGGGACGTTCTCGGCGGTCGGGACCCGCTCTCGGGGACCTGAGCGCCTAGGGGAGCTGACTGCGGAGCACCGGCGTGCGGTGCTCGGTCGAGCCGAACGGGGGATCCGCGTGTCAGCGGATCCTCCTAGGCGGTCGGGACCCGCTCTCGGGAACCCGACCGCCCGTGGGAGCCGACTGCGGTGCGCCGCCCTGCGGCGCACGAGACGGCCCGTCGAACGAGCGACCCGCGTGTCAGCGGATCGTTCTAGGCGGTCGGGACCCGCTCTCGGGAAACCGACCGCCTAGGAGAGCCGACTGCGGTGCGCCGCTTCGCGGCGCACGAGACGACTCAGTGCGTCGCGTCGACGTCCGCGCCCGCGGCCTCGGCCACGCGGCGGCGCTCGGCGGCCTCCGCGGCCATGCGGCGGCCCTTGGGGCTGACGAGGGAGGCGATCACCGTGATCACGAGGACGCCGATGATGACCGAGAGCGACAGTCCGGTGCCGATCTCGAAGACCTCCACGTGCTCGCCGTTGTTGATGAACGGCAGGTTGTTCTCGTGGAGCGCGTGCAGGATCAGCTTCACGCCGATGAAGGCGAGGATCGCGGCGAGGCCGATGCTGAGGTAGACGAGGCGGTCGAGCAGGCCGTCGATGAGGAAGTACAGCTGGCGCAGGCCCAGCAGCGAGAACGCGGTCGCCGTGAAGACGAGGTACACGTCGCTGGTGAGGCCGAAGATCGCCGGCACGCTGTCGAGGGCGAACAGGATGTCCGTTCCGCCGATCGCCGCCATGACGAGGATCATCGGCGTGAGGACCTTCTTGCCGTCGATGTGCGTGTAGAACTTGTCGCCGTCGTACTGGTCGCTCGTCTTGAAGATCCGCTTGGCCAGGCGCACCATCACGTTGTCGCTGGAGTGGTCGTCGCCCGGCTTGACCAGGTTGAACGCGGTCAGCAGCAGGATCAGGCCGAAGATGTAGAAGACCCAGGCGAACGAGTTGATCAGTGCGGCGCCGAGGAAGATGAAGCCGGTGCGGGCGATCAGCGCGAAGACGATGCCGAAGAGGAGCACCTTCTGCTGGTCGGCGCGGGGCACCTTGAAGCTCGCCATGATGATGAGGAAGACGAACAGGTTGTCGACCGAGAGGGCCTTCTCGGTGATGTACCCCGCGAAGTACTCCGATCCGGGCGTCGCTCCGCCGAAGACGAGGACGCCGAGCCCGAAGAGCACGGCGATGCCGACGTAGAGCGCCGACCAGATCGACGACTCCTTCAGCGTGGGCTCGTGGGCCTTCCGGACGTGGAAGAAGAAGTCGAAGAGCAGGAGCAGGACGATGAAGACGATCGTCAGGGTCCAGATCAGGGGCGATACGGTCATGAAGGGGCTGGCCTCGCTCGTGAAGGGGGGTCGGGGGACGGTCGCGGGGGTCGCTCGTCAAGGGAAAAGGTAGCGAGGCACCGTAGCGAGCAGGGTGCCCGCCGATGGATCGTGAGTATCTTCTCAGTTCTCCGCGCGTCCCTCGCGCCCAGCGGCCGGAGCGCCACACTGGTCACCATGACCGGCGCCGCTGTCGACAGGACCTTCCAGGACGCCTCCGGCGTCGTCATCCACTACCGCTGGTGGCCGCACCCCTCGCCCCGCGCGATCGTGCAGCTGGCCCACGGGGTCGGCGAGCACTCGGGGCGCTACGTCGAGCTGGCGGAGGCGCTGGTCGCCGCCGGGTACGCGGTCGCGGCGGACGACCACCGCGGGCACGGCCGGACCGGCCTCGAGCAGCACGGCGGCGACTCCTCCCGGCTCGGACTGCTGGGGCCGGGCGGCCTGCGCGCGACCGAGGCGGCGATCCTCCGGCTGACGGAGCTGCTCGCGGAGGAGAGCCCGGGAGTGCCGATCGTGCTGCTCGGCCACTCCTGGGGGTCGCTCATGGCGCAGCGGATCGTCGACCACCACTCCGGCGCCTACGCCGCGCTCGTGCTGAGCGGCACGGCCTACCGCCTCCCCGGGCACATGAACGCGGGCGACCTGGCGAAGCGGCACCGCGTCGCCGGCGGCCTCGGCCTCGAGTGGCTCTCCCGCGACCCGGAGGTCTGGCAGCGGTTCCACGACGACCCCCTCACCTTCACCACGCCGCTCGCGAAGCGGATCGGGCTGGTCGAGACCCTGCGGCTGGTCGGCCGCCCGAAGCGCGGGCCCGAGCATCCGCTGCCCCTGCTGCTGGTCGTGGGCGCCGACGACACCCTCGGCGGCGAGCGGTCGGTGCGCGCGCTCGCCCAGGCCTACCGGCGGCGGGCCGGGTACACGGACGTCTCGGTGCGGGTGTACCCGGAGGCGCGGCACGAGCTGTTCCAGGAGCTCAACCGGGCCGAGGTCACGGCCGATCTCGTGGAGTGGCTGGGCGAGCGCTTCCCCGCCCCGGCTCGCGCCTAGGCTGGCGTCATGCATGGCGAGTACAAGGTCCCCGGCGGAAAGCTCGTGGTCGTCGACCTCGACGTGGTCGACGGGAGGTTCGCCGGGTTCCGCCTGGCGGGCGACTTCTTCCTCGAGCCCGACACGGCCCTCGACGACATCGATCGCGCGGTCGTGGGCCTGCCGGCCGAGACGGACGCGAAGTCCATCGCCGCCGCCATCCGGCAGGCGCTCCCGGCCGACGCGGTCCTGCTCGGCTTCACGCCCGAGGCCGTCGCGGTCGCGATCCGCCGCTCGCTGCAGAAGGCGACCAGCTGGCGCGACTACGACTGGCGCATCGTGCACGACCGGGCCGTCTCTCCCGCGACCCACCTGGCGCTCGACGAGGTGCTGACCGCCGCGGTCGGCGAGGGCCGCCGGGAGCCGACGCTGCGGATCTGGGAGTGGGACCAGCCCGCCGTCGTCATCGGCAGCTTCCAGTCGCTCCGCAACGAGGTCGACCTCGACAACGCGGCGAAGTACGGCGTCGACGTGGTCCGCCGCATCTCGGGCGGCGGCGCGATGTTCATGGAGGCGGGCAGCGTCGTCACGTACTCGCTCTACGTCCCCGGCGACCTCGTCCAGGGGCTGACCTTCGCCGACTCCTACGCCTTCCTCGACGAGTGGGCCGTCAGCGCGCTGCAGTCGCTCGGGATCGACGCGGTCTACCAGCCGCTCAACGACATCACCTCGCCCTCGGGCAAGATCGGCGGCGCCGCGCAGAAGCGCCTGGGCTCCGGCGCCGTCCTCCACCACGTGACCATGAGCTACGACATCGACGCCGAGAAGATGGTGCAGGTGCTGCGGATCGGCCGCGAGAAGCTCTCGGACAAGGGCATCGCCTCCGCCGTGAAGCGCGTCGACCCGCTGCGCAGCCAGACCGGGCTCAGCCGAGCCGAGATCATCGAGCGGATGAAGGCGACCTTCGTGCAGCTGCACGGCGGCGAGGCGGGGACGCTGACCGAGGAGGAGTACGCGGCGGCGGAGGAGCTGGTGCGGACGAAGTACTCGACTCCGGAGTGGCTGCGGCGCGTCCCCTGACCGGCGGGTCCGGGGCGGCGGTCGCCGGCCCGTGGACCCGGAGCGGTACGCGGCGGGCCGGTCCGGCGGGCTCCCGTCAGCTCGCGAGGAGCTCCTGGTAGTCCGGGTGCTCGGCGATGAACTCGGCGACGAACGGGCAGGCCGGGACGATGCGCCCGCCGAAGCGCTCGTGCGCGTCGTCGAGGGCCGCCTCGACGAGGGTCTCGCCGAGGCCCTCGTGACGGTGCTCGGGCGCGATCTCGGTGTGGAGGAAGACCACGTCGCGGCCGCGGACGGCGTAGTCCGCGACTCCGACGGTCTCGCCGTCGAGCCAGAGCGTGTAGCGGGACGAGTCCTCGTCGTGGCGCACCTCGGAGATCATCGCGCCACTCTACGCCGGAGCCTCCCGGCACCCGTCGAGCCCGGGTGCGAGGTGCGGAGCGTGTCGCCGGGCTCACACGCACTGGCACAATTGCCGGGTGCCCAGGACGATCCAGATCGCGGACGGCGTCCCGGAGTCGCGGAGCGCGGTGTTCCACGCCGACAACCTCGAGGTCCTGCCGCAGCTGGCCGACGGGGCCTTCACCGTCGTCTACCTCGACCCGCCGTTCAACACGGGCCGGGCGCAGGTGCGCACCTCGACCACCTCGGTGCGCTCCACCACCGGCACGATCGCCGGCTTCAAGGGGCGCAGCTACGAGCGGATCCGCGGCGACCTCCTCCGCTACGACGACCGCTTCGACGACTACTGGTCGTTCCTCGAGCCGCGTCTGGCCGAGGCGTGGCGGCTCCTCGCCGACGACGGCACCCTCTACCTCCACCTCGATTACCGCGAGGCGCACTACGCGAAGGTGCTGCTCGACGCGCTCTTCGGCCGCGAGTGCTTCCTCAACGAGATCATCTGGGCCTACGACTACGGAGCGAAGGCCACGCGCCGCTGGCCGACCAAGCACGACACGATCCTCGTCTACGTGAAGGACCCGCGCGGCTACCACTTCGACTCCGCCGCCGTGGACCGCGAGCCGTACATGGCCCCGGGCCTGGTGACCCCCGAGAAGGCCGAGCGCGGCAAGCGGCCGACCGACGTGTGGTGGCACACGATCGTCTCGCCGACCGGCCGCGAGAAGACCGGGTACCCGACGCAGAAGCCGGAGGGGATCCTCCGCCGCATCGTGCAGGCGTCCAGCCGCGAGGGCGACGCCGTCCTCGACTTCTTCGCCGGTTCCGGCACGACCGGCGCCGTCGCGCACGCTCTCGGCCGCCGCTTCGTCCTCGTCGACGAGCACGCCGACGCGGTCGCCGTCATGCGCCGACGCTTCGCCGCCCTCGACCCGGCGCCGCTCTTCCTCTGACGCGGGCCCTCTCGACTCCTCAGACGTCGCCGTCCTCGCTCGCCACCCCCGCGACTCCTGCGCACCGGCCGGCTCCCACTGTCCAGGAGTCGTCGCAGTCGAGTTCGGTCGCTCCCACTGTCCAGAAGGTGTCGCACTCGACATCGATCGCTCCGACTGTCCAGGAGTTGTCGCACTCGACGCCGACTGCGACAACTCCTGGACAGTCGTGGTGGGAGGCGCGCCTCCCCAGGTGCGGGATCAGGGGTTCGTCCACAGAATGCGGATCGCGGGAGACGGACGAGGATCACGGACCGCCAGAATCGCGGCATGTCCAGTACCGACCTCGGAGCCTTCACCCGGCGAGCGGCACTCCGCGCCGGGATGACGGACGCCCGGCTGCGCACTCCCGCCCTGGCCAGCCCCTTCCACGGAGTGCGCACCCGGGTGGCGCCCGTCACGCACCTGGAACGAGCCGCCGCCTATCTGCCGCGGCTGCGGCCCTGGCAGCTCTTCTCCCACCTGACCGCGGCCGAAGCCTGGGGAGTGCCGCTCCCGGCGCGACCCGGCGAGGACGATCCGATCCACGTGGCGGCGACGACGCCGCACCGGCCCCCCAGGACCCGGGGTGTGATCGGCCACACCCTCACGGAGACGGACAGGGTCGAGCGGCACGGCCTGCCGGTGACGGGAGCGGTGTCGACGTGGATCGCGCTCGCGCCACTGCTGTCCGCCCGCGATCTCCTCGCGGCGACGGACCACCTCCTGTTCGAGCCGCGCTACCCGCGCCGGGACGATCCGCGTCCCCATGTCCGGCTTCACGAGCTGCAGGACCGCCTGGCCTCCCATCGGGGCCGGGGCCGACGCGGCCTGGCTGAGGCTCTGCGGCTGGCATCGACCGGAGCCGCCTCGCGGAGGGAGACCTGGCTCCGCGCTCTCGTCGAGGAGGCGGGACTGCCCGCGCCCGACGTGAACGCCGAGATCAGGATCGGCGGCCGACTGCTCGCGGTCGGCGATCTGGTCTTCGAACGGTGGAAGGTGGTGGCGGAGTACGACGGCGGCCAGCACCGGACGGACGACGCGCAGTTCTCACGCGATCGTGAACGGCTCCTGGCCCTGCACCTCGCGGGCTGGATCGTCGTGGTCGTCCGCGCGGAGGGTCTGATTCGGGGCAGGGCGCGCACGATCGCCGAGCTCCGTGCCGCTCTCGTGGCCCACGGCTGGCGACCGTGACGCACCCCGTCGACGGATCGACCCGCTCGTCCATCCCCGCCCCGCCGCCCGCGTCCGCCCCACCGTCCTGATCCGCCCGCCGGTCCGCATCCGATCGAGCACGCAGAGCCCTCCGACTACGCAGAAGTAGTCGCACTCGGCGTCGACTGCGACGACTCCTGGACAGTCGCGGGCCGGCGTCAGCTGCTGGCGCGGACGACCAGCGACGTCGGCATCAGCGTGCGGTGCTCCACGGGGAGCCCCTCGATGCGGGCGGTCAGCAGCTCCACCATGCGGGCGCCGAGCTCGTCGGGGAGCTGGCGAACGGTGGTCAGCGCGGGGACGGCGTTCCGCGCGAAGAGATCGTCGTCGAAGCCCACGACGGACACGTCCTCGGGGATCCGGCGGCCGGCCTCGCGGAGGGCGGCGTAGGCGCCGACCGCCATCTGGTCGTTCGCGGCGAAGACGCCGTCCAGGTCGGGGTCGCGGGCGAGGAGGCGGCGCATCGCCTCGGTGCCGCTGGCCGGCGAGAAGTCTCCCCACTCGACGAGGTCGTCGGCGAGGCCGGCGTCGGTGAGTGCTCCGCGCCAGCCGATCAGGCGGTCGACGCCCGGCGGCATGTCGGCGGGGCCCGCGATGGTGGCGATCCGGCGCCGGCCGCGCTCGATCAGGTGCGCGGTGGCGACGGCCGCCCCCTCCGTGTTGTCCACGTCGACGAAGTAGGAGCCGCGCTCGTCCGGCGAGAGCGGCCGGCCGCCGAAGACGATCGGCAGCGTGCCCGAGAGCGCCGCGTAGGAGTGGTCGCCGGAGTGGTGCGAGACCACGAGCGCGCCGTCGACATTGCCGCCGAGCAGGTACCGCCGCGTCTTCTCGCCGTCCGTCTCGGACGCGATCAGCATCGAGAGCGTGTAGTCCGTGTCGGCCAGGCGCATCGCGGCGCCCTGCACGATCGAGGCGAAGAACGGGTCCGCGAAGACGCGCGCGGTCGACTCCGGCACGATCAGCGCGATCGACTGCGTGCGCCGCGAGGCGAGCATCCGCGCCGCGTGATTGGGCACGTAGTCGAGCTCGCCGATCGCCTTCTCGACGGCGGCCACGATCTCGGCCGCCACCTGCGGGGCGCCGTTGACCACCCGCGAGACCGTCGCGCGCGAGACTCCGGCCCGCGCCGCGACCATCTCGAGGGTGGGGGAGCGGCCCCCGCCGCGGACGCCCGTCGGCTCGCTCACGGGTCAGTCCAGGATCGCCGCGGCGCTGCCGCCGAGCAGTCGGGAGTAGACCAGGCCCGAGTCCTTCACGGTCCGCTCCTGCGTGTCGTAGTCGACGTGCACGATGCCGAAGCGCTTCTCGTAGCCCCAGGCCCACTCGTAGTTGTCGAGGAGGGACCAGACGAAGTAGCCGCGGACGTCGGCGCCCTGGTCGATCGCGTCGGCGACCTTCTCGACGTGGTCGAGCACGTACTGCGTGCGGTCCGCGTCGAGCACGCGGCCGTCCTCGACGACGTCGTCGTAGGCGGCGCCGTTCTCGGTCACGTAGAGCGGAGGGAGGTTCTCGTACTCCAGGCCCAGGCGGGTCAGCAGGTAGCGCAGCCCGTCGGGGTTCACCTCCCAGTCCATCGCGGTGCGCGGCAGACCGCGCGACGGGAAGGTGATGAACTCGGAGCCGACCCAGGGGGAGCCGACCTCGCGGTCGGTCGCCTGGGCGAAGTCGTCGGCTCCGGCCGGCAGCGGATGCGCCGAGACGTTGTCGTCGTGGTAGTGGTTCACGCCGAGGAAGTCGAGCGGGAGCGAGATGAGATCGAGGTCGCCGTCGACGATCAGCTCGTCGAGCCCGAGCCCTTCGACGTCCTCGAGCAGGTCCTCGGGGTACTCGCCGCGCAGCAGCGGGTCGAGGAAGATCCGGTTCTGGAGCGCGTCGAAGCGGCGTGCGGCGTCGAGGTCGGCCTCGTCCTCGGGGTCGTCGGGGACGGCGTTCGAGAGGTTGAGCGTGATGCCCAGGTTCTGCGCTCCGAGCTGCCGGAGCGTCGAGACGGCCAGCCCGTGGGCGAGGTGCGTGTGGTGCACGGCGGCGAGGGCCTTCTGCTGCGAGATCACGCCGGGGGCGTGCACGCCCGCGCCGTAGGAGAGCAGGGTCGAGCAGAACGGCTCGTTGAACGTCGTCCAGTGCTGCACCCGGTCGCCGAGGCTCTCGTAGACGGCCTCGGCGTAGTCCCGGAAGCGCTCGGCGGTGTCGCGGTTCGCCCAGCCGCCGGTCTCCTCGACGGCCTGCGGGAGGTCCCAGTGGTAGAGGGTCAGCCACGGCAGCACGCCGGCGCCGAGCAGCTCGTCGACCAGGCGGGAGTAGAAGTCGAGGCCCTCGGGGTTCACGGCGCGGTCGCCCGGCTTCACGCGCGCCCAGCTGACCGAGAAGCGGTAGGAGCCGAGCCCCAGCTCCTTCATCAGCCGCACGTCCGCGGGCATCCGGTGGTAGTGGTCCACCGCGACCTCGGGGGTGTCGCCCTTCGCGACCGCTCCGGGGACGCGGGAGAAGGCGTCCCAGATGCTGTCCTCCTTGCCGCCCTCGTGGCCGGCGCCCTCGATCTGGGCGGCGGCGGTCGCGGATCCCCAGAGGAAGCCGGCGGGCCAGTCGCGGACGGCGTCTTCGCCGCGAACGACCAGATGGCGGTCGGCGCCTACGCCGCCCTCCGCGAGGCCGGCCGCCGGATCCCCGAGGACGTGTCCG
>NZ_PSTP01000008.1:0-118466 GCF_002930935.1 Rathayibacter sp. AY1A2
CCGCCACCCCCGTCCGCCCCACCCGAGAGGAGGCGACCGCATGTACGAAGGCATCGTCCAGGAGCTGATCGACGAGCTCGGCCGGCTCCCCGGCATCGGCCCGAAGTCCGCCCAGCGCATCGCGTTCCACATCCTGCAGACCGAGACGTTCGACGTCACCCGGCTCGCCGAGATCCTGCTCGAGCTGCGCGGCCGTGTGCACTTCTGCGACATCTGCGGGAACGTGGCGGAGGAGGCGACCTGCGGGATCTGCCGCGATCCGCGCCGCAGCCGCGCCGTCATCTGCGTCGTGGAGGAGGCGAAGGACGTCCCGGCGATCGAGCGCACCCGCGAGTTCCGCGGGCTCTACCACGTGCTCGGCGGCGCGATCAGCCCGATCGACGGCATCGGCCCGGATCAGCTCCGCATCCGCCAGCTGCTGCAGCGGCTCGCGGACGGCGAGGTGCAGGAGGTCATCATCGCGACCGACCCGAACCTCGAGGGCGAGGCGACGGCGACCTATCTCTCGCGCATGCTCAGCACCCTCGGCATCCGCATCACCCGTCTGGCCTCCGGGCTGCCCGTCGGCGGAGACCTCGAGTACGCCGACGAGATCACCCTCGGCCGCGCCTTCGAGGGCCGCCGGCTCGTCGAGAACTGACGCGGCCGCCGGAGTCGCATGACCGCTCCGGCATGCGGTCGACCGGTAGACTCGCCCGTCGGGTCGCGACGGCGGTCCAGCCACCGACACGGGAGCAGCACGTGAGCCTGATCGTCCAGAAGTTCGGCGGGTCCTCCGTCGCCGACGCGGAGAGCATCAAGCGGGTCGCGAAGCGGATCGTCGCCACCAAGCAGGCGGGCAACGACGTGGTCGTCGCCGTCTCGGCCATGGGCGACACCACCGACGACCTGCTCGAGCTCGCCCACCAGGTCACGCCCATCCCCGCCCCCCGCGAGCTCGACATGCTGCTCTCCTCGGGCGAGCGCATCTCGATGGCGCTGCTGGCGATGGCGATCAAGAGCATGGGCTTCGAGGCCCGCTCCTTCACCGGCAGCCAGGCCGGCATGATCACGGACGCGCAGCACGGCGCCGCCCGCATCGTCGACATCACCCCGGTCCGCCTCCGCGAGGCGCTCGACGAGAACGCCGTCGTCATCGTCGCGGGCTTCCAGGGCTTCAACCGCGACACGAAGGACATCACCACCCTCGGCCGCGGCGGCTCGGACACCACCGCCGTCGCGCTCGCCGCGGGACTCGGCGCCGACACCTGCGAGATCTACACCGACGTCGACGGCGTCTTCACCGCCGACCCGCGGGTCGTCAAGAAGGCCCGCAAGCTCGATCGCATCACCAGCGAGGAGATGCTCGAGCTGGCCGCCGCGGGAGCGAAGGTGCTGCACATCCGCGCCGTCGAGTTCGCCCGCCGCCACGGAGTCACGCTCCACGTGCGCTCCTCCTTCAGCCCCAATGAGGGCACCATCGTCTACAACGCCGAGACCGCCGGCGCCGAGCAGAACGGACAAGCCGTGGAAGAGCCCATCATCGCCGGAGTCGCCGCCGACCTGAACGAGGCGAAGATCACCGTCGTCGGAGTCCCCGACATCCCGGGCAAGGCCGCGCAGATCTTCACGATCGTGGCCAAGACCGGCTCCAACATCGACATGATCGTGCAGAACGTGTCGGCTGCGGCCACCGCCCGCACCGACATCTCGTTCACCCTGCCCAAGGCCGACGGCCAGACGGTCCTCATGGCTCTCAACGCCGAGAAGGACGAGGTCGGCTTCGAGTCCCTGCAGTACGACGACCAGATCGCCAAGCTCGCGCTCGTGGGCGCCGGGATGCGCACCAACGCCGGCGTCTCCGCGAAGCTGTTCCGCTCCCTCTACGAGGCCGGGATCAACATCGAGATGATCTCCACGAGCGAGATCCGCATCTCGGTCGTCACCCGCGCCGACACCGTGAACGAGGCTCTGCGCGTCGTGCACACCGCCTTCGGGCTCGACGCCGAGGACGAGGCCGTCGTCTACGCCGGCACCGGCCGCTGACGGCCGGACACCCTCGCGATCCGGCCGTTCCTCCCGAGCGGCCGGAGCGACCGGTACCCTCTCCCTCGATCCCCCCGCCACGAGCGGCCCGCGCGCCGCACGGACGAAAGAGCACAGCATGAGCAGCACCCCCCTCCACGTGGGCGTCGTCGGCGCGACCGGCCAGGTCGGGAAGGTGATGCGCCGCCTCCTCGAGGAGCGCGACTTCCCGATCGCGTCCATCCGCTTCTTCGCCACCGCCCGCTCGGCGGGCACGACGCTGCCGTTCCGTGGCGGGGACGTCGTGGTCGAGGACGTGGAGACCGCCGATCCGTCGGGGCTCGACATCGCCCTGTTCTCGGCCGGAGCCACGGGATCGCGCGCGCAGGCGCCCCGCTTCGCCGCGGCCGGCGTCACCGTGATCGACAACTCCAGCGCCTGGCGGATGGACCCCGAGGTCCCGCTGGTCGTCAGCGAGGTGAACCCCCACGCCATCGACCAGGCGGTCAAGGGCATCATCGCCAACCCCAACTGCACCACGATGGCCGCGATGCCGATCCTCAAGGTCCTCGACCGCGAGGCGGGGCTCACGCGCCTGATCGTCAGCACCTACCAGGCCGTGTCCGGCAGCGGACTGGCCGGAGCGAACGAGCTGGCCGGCCAGGTCCGCGCCGCCGTCGCCGACGAGCACCTGCTCGACCTGGTGCACGACGGCTCGGCGGTCGACTTCCCCGCGCCGGACAAGTACGTCGCCCCGATCGCCTTCGACGTCATCCCCTTCGCGGGTAGCCTGGTCGAGGACGGCTCGAACGAGACAGACGAGGAGAAGAAGCTCCGCAACGAGAGCCGCCGCATCCTCGAGCTCCCGGAGCTGCTGGTCTCGGGCACCTGCGTGCGCGTCCCCGTGTTCACCGGCCACTCGCTCTCCGTCAACGCAGAATTCGCCTCCGCCCTCAGCCCCGAGCGTGCTCGCGAGCTGCTGGCCGACGCGCCCGGCGTCGTGCTGCGCGAGGTGCCGACTCCGCTGGAGGCCGCGGGCAAGGACCCGAGCTTCGTCGGCCGCATCCGCGCCGACGAGGGCGCTCCGGAGGGACGCGGCCTCGCGCTCTTCATCAGCAACGACAACCTCCGCAAGGGCGCGGCCCTGAACGCCGTGCAGATCGCCGAGCTCATCGCGGCGAAGCAGCCCGTCTCCTGACCTCCGTGGACGGGGCCGGCGCCGAGCGCTCCGGCCCCTTCCGGGTGGAAAAGCCGCGAATTTGATGGGGGAGCGGGTCCCCTCCCCGCCGCGGCGTGCTCGGGCGAGCGTAAACTCGACTCTCGTGAACTCCTCGGAACCGGTCGACGTCGCCCTCATCGGTGGGGGCATCATGAGCGCCACGCTCGGCGCCCTCATCACCCAGCTGCAGCCCGACTGGACGATCGCCGCCTACGAGCGCCTCGGCGACGTGGCGCAGGAGTCGTCGAACCCGTGGAACAACGCGGGCACCGGTCACGCGGCCCTCTGCGAGCTGAACTACATGCCCGAGGCGGCCGACGGCTCCGTCGACCCGGCCAAGGCGATCCAGATCAACGAGCAGTTCCAGATCTCGCGCCAGTTCTGGTCGGGCCTGGTGGAGTCCGGCGACATCCGCGAGCCCTCCAGCTTCATCAACCCGGCGCCGCACATGACCTTCGTGCACGGCGAGGCCAACGTCGAGTACCTCCGGAAGCGCTACGAGGCCCTCAAGGACCAGCCGCTGTTCGCCGGCATCGAGTTCACCGAGAGCGTCAAGACCATCCACGAGTGGGCGCCCCTGCTGATGGAGCAGCGTCCCGCCGGCGGCGGCCCCTACGCGGCGACGCGCATGCCGGCCGGCACCGACGTCGACTTCGGCTCGCTGACCCACCAGCTGTTCGACCACGTCGTCGCCCACGGCGGCACGCTCGACACCGGCCGCGAGGTCACCGACATCACCCGGCAGAAGGACGGCACCTGGCGCCTCGACCTCAAGCAGGTCGTCGGAGGCACGCCCCAGTCGGTGACCGCCCGCTTCGTCTTCGTCGGCGCCGGCGGCGGTGCGCTGCACCTCCTGCAGAAGTCGGGCATCCCCGAGATCAAGGGCTTCGGAGGCTTCCCGATCTCGGGCCAGTTCCTCCGCACCGACAACCCCGAGCTGGTCGCCCGGCACAAGGCGAAGGTCTACGGCAAGGCCGCGGTCGGCGCGCCCCCGATGTCGGTGCCGCACCTCGATGCGCGCGTCGTCGACGGCGAGTCGTCCCTCCTCTTCGGCCCCTACGCGGGCTTCACGCCCAAGTTCCTGAAGCGGGGCTCGTGGCTCGACCTGCCCCTGTCGATCCGGCCGCACAACATCGGCCCGATGCTCGCGGTCGCCCGCGACAACCTCGACCTGATGAAATACCTGATCGGCGAGGTGCTCGCCGGCCGTGGCAAGAAGATGAAGGCCCTGCGCGAGTTCCTGCCCACCGCCCGCGACGAGGACTGGTACCTGATCACCGCCGGCCAGCGCGTCCAGGTGATGAAGAAGGACGAGAAGAAGGGCGGCGTGCTGCAGTTCGGCACCGAGGTCATCACCGGAGGGGACGGCACGATCGCCGGCCTGCTCGGCGCCTCGCCCGGAGCCTCGACCGCCGTGCCGATCATGCTCGACATCGTGCAGAAGTGCTTCCCCGACCGGATGAAGGCCTGGGAGCCGCGGATCCGCGCACTGGTGCCGAGCTACGGCTCGACGCTCAACGACGCGCCCGAGAAGGCCGAGCAGACGGTCACCGCGACCGCCGAGACGCTGGAGCTGTCCGCCTCGGTCTGATCGGGTGCGACCCGTTCGAACGTATGTTCTAATGGCTTCATGAGGTGGAGCGGGCAGTCGATCGGCACGGCCGACGAGGCCGCGCTGCCCGGGCTCGTCAAGCTCACCGACCTGGTGCGGACTGTGCGCACACCGGAGTTCGAGGGCATCACCTTCTACGAGGTGCTCGCGAAGTCGGCGCTCAACCGCGTGCACACCTCCTCGAAGATGCCGTTCGGCTGGAGCATCAACCCGATGCGCGGCTGCACCCACGCCTGCACCTACTGCTTCGCCCGGCCCACGCACGAGTACCTCGAGTTCGACGGCGGCCGCGACTTCGACTCGCAGATCGTCGTGAAGGTGAACGTCGCCGAGGTCCTCACCCGGGAGCTCGCGAAGCCGAGCTGGGAGCGGCACCCCGTGGCACTCGGCACCAACACCGATCCGTACCAGCGCGCCGAGGGCCGCTACCGGCTGATGCCGGGCATCATCGCCGCGCTCGCCGCCTCGGGCACCCCGATCTCGATCCTCACGAAGGGCTCGCTGCTGCGGCGAGACCTGCCGCTGCTCCGCGAGGCCGCCGAGCACGTCCCGGTCGACCTCGGAGTCTCGATCGCCGTCTACGACGAGGGCCTCCAGCGCTCCGTCGAGCCGGGTGCGCCGACCGCGGCGGCCAGGCTGGCGACGGTGACCGCGGCACGGGAGGCCGGCTTCGACTGCTCGGTGTTCCTCATGCCGATCCTGCCGTTCCTCACCGACACGCGGGCGCACCTCGACGAGTCGCTCCGGGCCTGCCGCGAGGCGGGTGCCAGCACGATCATGTACTCGACCCTCTACCTCAAGCCCGGGGTGAAGGAGTGGTTCCTGCAGTGGCTCGGGCAGGAGCACCCCGAGCTGGTCGACAAGTACCGAGCGCTCTACCCGGGCCGCGACGCCTACGCGCCTCTCGAGTACCGGCGCTGGCTCTCCGCGCGCATCCGCCCGCTGATGCGCGCGCACGGGCTCGAGCGCGGCGAGGAGGACCCGGCCACCGGCTCCGTCAAGTCCTCCGCCCTGAATTCGCTGGGGACGCTGCGGACCCTCGGCGGCGAGCGGCGCTCCCTCCAGCACGACGGGCTGCTGGTCGGGGAGCTCGGGCCGGAGCGCGCCGCGATCCTGCCCGGCGTCGGGCAGCCGACGCTGTTCTGAGCCGGGGGCGGGCCCGGCCGCGGCTAGGATCGTCCGCATGGTCACCCGCTCCGGTGAGCCCTCGGGCTCCTCCGCCCGGAGCGCCCGCGACGCGGCACCCCGTGCGGTCCGGCTCGGCCTGCTCGACCCGCGCGAGGACCTGCTCGCGGCGACGAGCGCGTGGATCCGCACCCACGCCCTGGACTTCGAGGTCGTCGTGGCCGCCTCCACCTGGCACGACCTGGTGACGAGCGATGTCTTCCCCACCCAGGTGGTCGTGATGGACGCCGAGCTGCGCGAGCCGATCTCGATCGAGGCGCGGATCCGGACCTGCCGGGCGGCGGGAGCCGCGGTCGTGGCGCTCTCCGCGAGCGAGGACGACGAGGTCCGCGAGCGCGCCCTGAAGGCCGGAGCCGTGCGGCACCTGGCGAAGTCGCGCCCGCTCGCCGAGGTGATGGAGCAGACCCGCGCCGCTCTCGAGATGCGCTCGGCCGACGTCTCGTCCGCGCAGTGGCGGCCCCTGCCGTCCGGAGTCGCGGCGCAGCAGCGCCCACGGCTCAGCGCCGGCGAGCTGGAGGCGCTGCGTCTCTACGCGTCCGGATCGAGCACCCCCGAGGTCGCCGCCAAGATGAACGTGCAGTTCGAGACCGCGAAGACCTACCTGCAGCGCGTGCGCCGCAAGTACGTCGCCGTCGGCAGGCCCGCGGGCCGCCGGGCCGATCTGATCCGCCGCGCCGGCGAGGACGGGTTCCTCCCGTGACCGGCCCCTGCTCACCCCGGGGGCCCCGCCCCCGGACCCGCCCCGAGGAGACCTGATGGCCAAGCTGTACTTCCGCTACGGAGCGATGAACAGCGGGAAGAGCACGTCGCTCCTGCAGGCCGCGCACAACTACGAGGAGCGCGGGCACCGGGTGCTGCTGGCCAAGCCGGCCGTCGACACGAAGGGCGAGGAGCTGATCGTGTCGCGGCTCGGCGTGACCCGTCCGGTGGACATCCTGTTCGAGCCCGACGGGGACCCGGTGGCCGTCTTCACCGCCGCCCGGGCCCGCGTGCTGGCCGAGTCGAAGCGCGACGTGAGTGCTCTGCTCGTCGACGAGGCGCAGTTCCTGCCGGAGTCGCACGTCGATGATCTGCTCCGGATCGCCATCCTCGAGAACGTGCCCGTCCTGGCGTACGGCATCCGCACGGACTTCCGCACCGCCGCGTTCCCGGGCAGCAGGCGACTCCTGGAGATCGCCCACAGCCTCGAGGAGCTGAAGACGATCTGCCGGTGCGGGCGCAAAGCGATCTTCAACGGGCGCGTCGTGGACGGCCGCTTCGTCTTCGACGGCGATCAGGTCGCGATCGACGGAACGGCGGTCACCTACGAGTCGCTGTGCGGCGCGTGCTACCTCCAGGAGAGCCGCGGCCGGCTCCGCGGCTGACCGGTCGAGCGTTCCTCACCGGTGCGACACCCCTCCGAAACGAGGAAGTGGGTAGCCTGACGACGTGACAACACCGGAAACGGAATTACGCCTTTCGAAGCAGCAGGAAAGGTCGGGGGAAACGATGACGGCGCAAGGGGCACCGCTGAGGCGTCGGCCGTCGTGGGAGCAGGACTACCGGCGACGGCTGCTCATCACGGACGTCGTCGCGATCGTCCTCTCCGTCTTCGGCACGCAGCTCTTCTGGTTCGACCTGAACCTGAACTCGGATCTGGGGTTCAAGAACCCCGCCGACATCGCGGTCAGCTACACCTGGGTGTCCGTCGCCCTGTCGGTCGGCTGGCTCCTCGCCCTCCAGGTCTTCGACACGCGCGACCGCCGGATCGTCGGCACCGGCTACGTCGAGTACCGCCGCGTCGTCGACGCCTCCATCTGGCTCTTCGGCATCGTCGCGATCATCGCCTACCTGCTCCAGATCCTGCTCGCGCGCGGCTACATCATCACGGCGTTCCCCGCCGGGATCGTGCTGATCTGCGTCGGCCGCCTGGTCTGGCGCTCCTGGCTCACCCGGCAGCGCCGGGCGGGCCGCTTCTCGAGTCAGGTCGTGCTCCTCGGCTCCCGCGCGAGCGTCCTGCACACCGCGCGCGAGCTGCGCCGCGGCACCGAGGCCGGCTACAAGCTCGTCGGCGCCGTCTCGACCTCGGTCGGCGGTGCGGACGCGCTGCGGAGCGAGCAGGAGCTCTCGGGCCTCGCGGTCCACGGGTTCACCGGGATCGACGGCGTCCGCGCCGTGATGGACGCCACCGGTGCCGACACGGTGGTCGTCACGAGCTCCGACGAGCTGGCGCCGCAGCGGATCCGCGAGCTGAGCTGGACGCTCGAGCCCGGGCGCGAGCACCTCGTCGTGGCGCCGAGCCTCACCGACATCGGCGGTCCGCGCATCCACACCCGCCCCGTCGCGGGCCTTCCGCTGATCCACGTCGAGACCCCGCGCTTCGACGGCCGCCAGCGGTTCGCCAAGCGCCTCTTCGACATCCTGGCGTCGACCATGCTGATCATCCTCAGCGCGCCGGTGCTCGTCGTCGTCGCCGTGCTGGTCAAGGTCACCAGCCCTGGGCCCGTGCTCTTCCGGCAGGAGCGCATCGGCCTGAACGGCGCGACCTTCGAGATGCTGAAGTTCCGCTCGATGGTCGTCGACGCGGAGGCGCGACTGGCGGCACTCGCGTCGCAGCAGCGTGCGGAGGGGAACTCGATCCTCTTCAAGATGGCGAAGGACCCGCGCGTCACCCGGGTGGGTGCGATCCTCCGGCGCTTCAGCCTCGACGAGCTGCCCCAGTTCCTGAACGTCTTCCGCGGCGACATGTCCCTGATCGGCCCCCGCCCGCCGCTGGCCCGCGAGGTCGAGCAGTACGAGGAGCACGTGCACCGCCGCTTCCTGATGAAGCCGGGCATCACCGGGCTCTGGCAGGTCAGCGGACGCTCGAACCTCTCGTGGGAGGACACCGTCCGCCTCGACCTGTACTACGTCGAGAACTGGTCGATGACCGGCGACATCGTCATCCTCTTCAAGACCGCGCGCGCCGTCCTCGCCCGCGACGGGGCTTACTGATCGCCGGGGGGAGGGGCGCCGAGCCCCGCACCCTGTCCGTCTCGGTCCTCGAGACCCCGTTCCGCGTGGTCTTCGGACGCGGCGTCGGCGACGAGGACGCGGCGCGGATCGCCGACAGCTGGGCCGCCTGCGCGTCCGAGCCCGACGCGGGAGCACGCGACGTCCTCGCCGAGGTGGGGCACGATCCCTCCGTCCCGGTCGACGGCTCGCCCCGGGTCTCGAGCGCCACGCTCGCGCAGCTCGAGGAGTCCCTGACCTCGACCCTGACCCTCGAGGCGATCGGCGCCCGGCGCGCCGACCTGCTGATGCTCCACGCCTGCGGGATCTCCGACGAGTCCGGCCGCGTGCTGGCCTTCGTCGCCGCCTCCGGGACCGGCAAGACCACCATCGCGCGGACGCTCGGGTCCCGCTTCGGCTACGTCACCGACGAGACGGTCGGCGTGACCCCGGAGGGGCGCGTCCTGCCCTATCCCAAGCCGCTGTCGGTGAAGCCGCTGACCGGATCGGCGCCGAAGGCGCAGCTGGCCCCCGGGTCGCTCGCCCTCCGACCGGTCCCGGAGGCGCCCCTGCGGCTGGCGGGAGTCCTCCTGCTCGAGCGCCGCGACGGCGTCGGGACGCCCTTCCTCGAGCACGTCGACCCGGTCGACGCGATCGAGGACCTGGTGCCGCAGACCTCCTACCTCTCGGCCCGCCCGCGGCCGATCGCCGATCTCGTCCGCACCCTCTCGGCGCTGGGCGGCGTCCGGCGACTGGTCTACTCCGAGGCCGCGAGCGTGGTGCACCTGGTCGAGGAGGTCTTCGCGTCCCTCGGCGCCGAGGCCCCGTCCGCCTGGTCCGAGGTGGTCTCCGTGCAGCTCGACCCTGTGGGCGAGGCCCTGCCCGGCACCGTCCTGCGCACCCCTGCGGACGACGCTGTGGAGCTCGCCGACGGCCAGCTGCTCGTGTTCTGCGGCGGCACCCTCGTGCGCCTGTCCGGCATCGGCCCGACGATCTGGCGCCACGCCGGCCGGGGCTCCGATCTGCCCGGTCTCGTCGCCGCGGTGCTCGAGGAGGCGGGCCCGCCGCCCGCCGGCGTCGATGCGGAGGCGGTCGTCGAGTCGGCGGTCGTCGAGCTCGAGGGCCTCGGAGTGATCACGAGAGGGACTCCGCCGGAGCCCACCCCCGACGGGTGGCACGGTTGACGCGCCTGGCGCCGAGGGCGCGGAAGCGCTGTGTCAGAATTCGGAAGAACCCGTCTCCGGCGCCCGCCGCGTGATCCGTACCAGCGAAGGAAATCTGACTCTGTGGAACTTCGAGACGTCCTCCGGCTCCTGCGCGACCACTGGATCCCGATCGTCGCGGCGATCCTCCTCGGCACTCTCGTCGCCTTCGGCTGGTCGCTGACGCAGAAGCCGCGGTACGTCGCCGACTCGCAGGGCCTCGTCTCCGTCGCCACCACCGGTGCCGACGACAGCCAGGCGATCTACACGCAGCAGATCGCGCAGTCCGTCGCCAAGTCGAGCCTCGCCACGTACGTCCCGATCGCCACCTCGCGCGACGTGGCGCAGATCGCGATCGACAGCCTCGGCCTCGACGTCTCGCCCGCCACGCTGATCTCGGCGATCGCGGTGCAGGCCGACACGGTCGCCCCGGTGATGAAGGTCAGCGCCACCGCCTCCACCCCCGAGGGCGCGCAGAAGCTCGCCGATGCCTGGGTCGCGGCCATCGCCACCAAGGTGCAGCAGGTCAACCAGGAGACGGGCGTCGGCGACACGGTCTCCCTCACCGTCCTGCAGACCGCGGCGCTCCCGTCCTCGCCGGCGTTCCCGAACCTGCGCCTCGTCCTCGCGGTCGGCGCGCTCGCGGGCCTCGTCCTCGGTCTCGTCTACGCGTTCGTCCGCAACACGCTGGACCGGCGCATCCGCACCGCCGAGATGGTCGAGCGCCTGTTCGACCTCCCCGTGGTCGGCACCCTCCCCGTCGACAAGCGCCTCAGCGAGACCAACCGCATCGTCCCCGAGGCCGACACGACCGACTACATCAAGGCCGACGGCAAACACGCACTCGCCGAGGCGCTGCGCGAGCTCCGCACGAACCTGCAGTTCATGAACATCGACAGCCCGCCGCGCATCATCGTCGTGACGAGCCCGCTGCCCTCGGACGGCAAGTCGACGGTGACCGCGAACCTCGCGGTGACGCTCGCCGCCTCCGGCCAGCGCACCGTCGTCGTCGACGGCGACCTCCGCAAGCCGACGGTCGCCAAGTCGTTCGGCCTCGTTCCCGGCGTCGGCCTGACCGACCTGCTGATCGGCAAGGCGGAGCTGCAGGACGTCCTGCAGCCGTGGGGCCCGTCCGGCAACCTCTGGGTGCTCGGGGCCGGGTCGATCCCGCCGAACCCGTCCGAGCTGCTCGGCTCCAACGGCATGGACATCCTCCTGCACGAGATCGCCCGTGAGGCGATCGTGATCGTCGATGCGCCGCCGCTCCTGCCCGTCACGGACGGCGCCATCCTCACCGCCCGCACCGACGGAGCGCTCGTGGTCATCTCGGCGGGCAGGACGACGACCGACGAGCTGGGCAAGGCGATCCAGAACCTCGAGCGGGTCAGCGGCCACACCCTCGGCGTCATCCTCAACCGCGTGCCCGCGCGCGGCCAGGTCGGCCGGGGCTACGGCTACTACTACACGAGCTACTACGGCTCCGAGCGATCGGGCGCCCGCCCGGATACGGCCGTCGAGCCCGAGCCCGAGCCCGCGTCGACCTCGGCCTGAGCGCCCCGCGATGATCTTCCCGGGAGACGACTCCGCCCGCCCCGCCCGCCGGAGCTGGCGACCGGACGAACCGGTCGCCGCCTCCGCCGCCCCCGTCTTCACCGTGCTCTCGGTCTGCACCGGCAACATCTGCCGGTCGCCGATGGCGGAGCAGCTGCTGCGCGCCGCACTCGCCGACGCGACCTCACCCGCGGGAGGTCCGCTCTTCGCGTTCACGAGCGCCGGAGTGAGGACGCGCGACGGACTGCCGATGGACCCGGTCTCGGCCCGCTTCTCGGCTCAGCACGGGGGAGACCCGGCCGCGCACACGAGCGCGGTGCTCGGCGACGCGATCGTCGGCGACGCCGACCTCCTGCTCACGATGACGCGCGACCACCTGGTCGACGCCTCCCGGCGCTTTCCGTCGCTCCTCCTCCGCGGCTTCACGCTGCTCGAGTTCGCCCGCGTGCTGCCGTTCGTGCTGCGGGAGGTGCCGCTGCCGACGGTCGAGGACCCCGCGGCGCGGCTCCGCGCCGTCGTGCGGCTCGCCGCCGCCCACCGCGGGCGCGCCCCGCGGGGCGAGGGCGGCGACGACATCGAGGACCCGATCGGCCGCAGCGAGGCCGTGCACGAGCGCGTGGCGGCGCAGATCGCGGCGGCTGTCGCCGACGTCTCCCGTGATCTGAGAGCATTGGCGCGGCGGTAGTCGCGCGTCCGCGGGCGCGCTGACGCGTCGCCGCATCGCATCGCTCCTCCTCACCGTCGCGACCGCGACACGAACCCGCCACGATTCGGAGAACCCCTGTGAAGCTTTCTGTCATCGGCTGCGGCTACCTCGGTGCCGTCCACGCTGCCGCCATGGCCGAGCTCGGCCACGACGTCATCGGCATCGACGTCGACCAGAAGAAGATCGACGCCCTGGCCGCCGGCACCGCGCCGTTCTTCGAGCCCGGCCTCCCGGAGCTGCTGTCCTCCGGCGTCGCCTCCGGGCGCCTGCGCTTTTCGACCGACATGGCCGACGCCGCCGGTGCGGCCGTGCACTTCGTCGCCGTCGGCACCCCGCAGAAGCCGGGCGAGAACGCCGCGGACATGACCTACGTCGACTCGGCGATCGACGGTCTCCTGCCCTACCTCGAGGCGGACTCCCTCGTCGTCGGCAAGTCGACCGTCCCCGTCGGCACCGCTGCCCGCCTGGCCGACCGCATCGCCTCCTCCGGTGCGACCCTCGCCTGGAACCCCGAGTTCCTCCGCGAGGGCTTCGCCGTGAAGGACACGATCAGCCCCGACCGCCTCGTCTACGGCGTTCCCGCAGGCGAGGCCGGAGCAGCGGCGAAGGCGACCCTCGACGAGGTCTACGCGACGGCGCTCGCGGCCGAGACCCCGCTCGTGGTCACCGACTACGCCACCGCCGAGCTGGTGAAGGTCTCGGCCAACGCCTTCCTCGCGACCAAGATCTCGTTCATCAACGCGATCGCCGAGATCGCGGAGGTCACCGGCGCGGACGTCACGCAGCTCGCCGACGCGATCGGCTACGACGTGCGGATCGGCCGCCGCTTCCTGAACGCGGGCATCGGCTTCGGAGGCGGCTGCCTCCCGAAGGACATCCGCGCCTTCTCGGCCCGCGCCGACGAGCTCGGCGTCGGCGAGTCCGTCGCCTTCCTCAAAGAGGTCGACGCGATCAACCTGCGTCGCCGTCAGCGCGTCGTCGACCTCGTCACCGAGGGCCTCGGCGGTTCCGTCGAGGGCCGCCGCATCGCGGTGCTCGGTCTGGCGTTCAAGCCGGAGTCGGACGACATCCGCGACTCGCCGTCGCTCGACGTCGCCGCGCGCCTGCACGACCTCGGTGCGACCGTGGTCGCGACCGACCCCGAGGCGATCGAGAACTCGCGCCGCCGCTACCCCGAGATCACCTACACGACCGACGTCGACGAGGCGCTGGCCGGTGCCGACGCCGTGGTCGTCGTGACGGAGTGGAAGCAGTTCCGCGCCCTCGACCCCGCGGCCACGGCGGCGAAGGTGGCCAACACCTTCCTCGTCGACGGTCGCAACTGCCTCGACCCCGCCGCCTGGCGTGCCGCCGGCTGGAAGTACCGCGGCCTCGGCCGCTGACGCGGCGGAGCCGTCGTCTCAGCGGACGCGGCTCGGCTGATCCGCCACGACGCCGGAGGTGCCGCGGAGGGGGATGTGCGCGAAGGCGTCGTCCCACTCCGCCGCCCTCCGGCGTCGTCGTGCGCGGACGACCATCCGGAGTAGGACGCCGGCGACCGCGCCGAGGAGGGCGCCGGAGGTGTTCATCACGACGTCGTCGACGGTGGCGAAGCGCGCCGAGAGGAAGAGCAGCTGGCCCGCCTCGATGAGCGAGCTCACGACGGCGCCGACGGCGACGGCGACCCACGCCCTCCGGAGCCGCAGGTTGAGGGCCAGGAGCAGCCCCAGGGGCACGAACAGGGCGATGTTGGCGGTCGACTCGATGAACGCGTCGTCGACCATCGGGAGGCCGTGCCGGGCGAACCAGGAGGTCACCCGGCCGAGATCCCCCCGCACTCCCGCATCGACGGGCGTCGGCCAGAAGGCGATCGCTGCGAGCGCGACCACGTAAGGCACGCTGATGGCGAGGGTGAGGCGGGTGAGCGACCGGGTCACGGTGCTCCTCTCGTCGGTCGTCGGGCGGGGGCGGCGACGACGGCGGAAGAACAGTCTCGCTCCCGGCTGCTGGGATCGGGCCGGGAGGCGCGGGGGAGTGGGCTGGAGTCACGCCCGTGCGCAGGACGCTCGGGACGCCGACAGGGGTGCTCGAGCCGGAGAGCGCGGGGCGGTGATCGCGCCGGCTCCGTCGTCTACCGGGCTCCGGCCCGGGCGAGCATCCGCCTGCGGGCGAGCCCCGCCACAGCAGAATTCCGAGAACGCCCCGGCAACGACGAAGCCCGGCCGGATCATCGATCCTGGCCGGGCTTCTCACCGGTCGGGGTAGCGGGATTCGAACCCACGACCTCCTCGTCCCGAACGAGGCGCGCTACCAAGCTGCGCCACACCCCGGTGTGCTCATCACGGAGAACCGCTCACGAGCCTCGACAATAGTAGCCGATTTCCGGACCGCCGTCGGACACCCCTCGTCAGGCCGCCGGAGTGAGCGTGACGAGGGTCACCTCGGGCCGGCAGGCGAAGCGCACCGGTGCGTAGATCGAGGTGCCGACTCCGGCGGACACGTTGAGGTACGAGCTGCGCAGTCCGTTGTCCCACGTCGTCGAGCCGGCGACCTTGTCGCGCGGGATGTCGCAGTTGGTGACGAGGGCGCCGAAGCCCGGGACGCAGACCTGCCCGCCGTGCGTGTGCCCGGCGAGGATCACCTCGGCGCCGCGGGCGACGAAGTCGTCGAGGATGCGCTGGTAGGGCGCGTGCGCCACGCCGATGCTGACCCCGGCCGGTCCGTCCTCCGCGCCGCGCAGCTCGTCCACGGCTCCGGCGACGAGGTCGATGCGGTCGAGGCCGATGTGCGGGTCGTCGACGCCGAAGAACTCGATGCGCGTCCCCTTCACCGTGATGCTCTCGGCGCGGTTGTTGAGGTCCACCCAGCCGAGCCCGTCCGAGAAGAAGCCGGTCAGCCCGTCGGTGTCGAGATCTGCCTCGTGCTGCTTGGGGTTCTTGGAGGGGCCGACGAAGTAGCGGAGCGGGTTCTTGATCCGAGGGCCGAAGTAGTCGTTGGATCCGTTGACGAAGGCGCCGGGGATCCCGGCGAAGGGCTCCAGGGCCCGGCGGATGCCGAGCACGCCGTCGCGGTGGCCGAGGTTGTCGCCGGTGTCGACCACGACGTCGGGCGCCAGGGCGAGGAGCGAGCGGATCCACTCCTGCTTCTTCGTCTGCCACGGGGCCATGTGCAGGTCCGACACGTGCAGGACGCGGATCGGCTCGGAACCGGCGGGCAGCACCGGGAACGACGTGCGCCGGACGGTGAACAACGTCCGCTCGACGCCGATGCCCCAGGCCGCGGCGACGGCTCCGGCCGCGGCGACGGTCGCGAGGGCGGTGGTGAGGGGGCGACGGGTGCGTCCGGTCATGGGTCCTTCTCTCGCACGTCGGCCGCGAGCGCGGCCGCGTTCATTCTGCCGGACGCTCCCTCGGGAGCAGCCGGGGGTGCGGGGCTCAGCCCGCGCGGGGCGGGGCGCCCGGTCCGGCGCTGATCTGCAGGGTGATCTCCGCGCCCCGGGAGACGCGCGACCCGGCGGGCGGGTTCGTCTGCGCGACCGTCCCTGCCGGGCGGTCGGAGGGGACCGGAGAAGTGTCGACGCGGACCGTGAAGCCGACGGAGCGCAGGCGTGAGGCCGCCGCAGAGGGGCTCTGGCCGGTGACCTGGGGCACGGCCTCCTGCGGAGCGTCGACGAGCGAGCGGACCGGAGCCGGGAACGCCGTCCCGCCGTACTTGGCGTCGGCGACGCGCATGATGCGCGGCCAGATCTGGTGGCGCACCTGACCGGCGTTCACCCGGTTGAGACTGAATCCGCGCATGGAGGTGAAGCCGGTCACGTTGCCGACCCAGGTGGCGGTGGCGACCTCGGTGCTCGCGCCGACCATCCACGTGTGCAGCGCGTCGTCCGTGGTGCCGGTCTTGCCGATGTGCGGCACCCCGGTGCGGGGGTTGGAGGGGGCGCCGGTGCCGCCCGTCACCACCTGCTGCAGGGCGTAGCCGGCGGTCGCGGCCACCTCCTCGGACATCCCCTGGCTGCACTCGGAGGCGGGCGGCGCGACGTCCGCGCCCGTGCGGTCGACGATCCGGTCGATCGCGATGGGCGTGCAGACGGTGCCCTTGTTCGCGAAGCCGGCGAAGGCCGTGGCCATCGTGAGCGGAGCGATCTCGTTGGTGCCGAGGATGGTCGGCGCGAGCTTCTGCAGCTCGGTCCCGTCGGCACGGTGCACGCCCATCGCCAGCGCCGTGTTGCGAATGCCGCAGAGGTCCAGCTGCTGGGCCATGGCGGCGAACGAGGTGTTGATCGAGCCGGTCGTCGCCTGCAGGGCCGTGGTCACTCCTCCGTTGCCGCCCTCGTCGTTCCCGGGGTTCCAGGACTCGCCGTAGTAGACGCCGTCGGGCTCGCAGCTGTCACGGAAGGTCGTGTAGGCGCGGCGGGTGCCGTCGACGCTCTCGCCGAGCGAGTGCCCCTCCTGCAGCCACTCCGCGAGGGTGAACACCTTGTAGGTCGAGCCGACCTGGAATCCCGAGGAGCCGCCGTACCCGAAGTCGGTGTTGTAGTTGACGCTCGTGTAGTTGGGGCCCGTCAGGTCCGGATCGTTGGAGTAGTCCTTGTTCTGGGTCATCGCGAGGATGCGGCCGGTGCCGACCTCGACCGAGACGCTCGCGCTGCCGATGTTCACGTTCGCCATCGACTTGGGCACCCAGTCGTCGGTGGCCGAGACGGCGGCCTGCTGCAGGTCGGAGTCGAGGGTCGTGTAGATCCGGTAGCCGCCGCGCTTGAAGGTGGCGTCGCGCTCGTCCTGGCTCGCACCGAACGCGTCGTCGTTCTTGATGACCCAGGTGACGTAGTCGCAGAAGAAGGCCGCGACTCCGGCCGTCTGGCAGCCGGTGCTCGGCTCGGTGATGTTCGGCGTCACGGGCTCGGCGACGGCCGCCTGCGCCTGCTCGGACGTCACCTTCGACTCGAGGTCCATGCGGGTGACGATGTAGTCGCGCCGGTCCCGGGTCTGCGGGTAGCCCTCCGCGGCGGGGTTCGCCGGGTCGCCGGGCCGGTCGAAGCGGAACTTCTCGGGGTTGTTCACGATCGCGACGAGCGCGGCGGACTGCGCGAGCGAGAGGTCCTTCGCGCTCACTCCGAAGTAGTAGCGGGCGGCCGCCTCGACGCCGTAGACGGTGCCGCCGAACAGGGCGATGTTGAGGTAGCCCAGCAGGATGTCGTTCTTCGGGTACTCCTTCTCGAGCCCGATGGCGAGCCGCATCTCGGCGACCTTGCGCTCCGGAGTGGTCTCCGTGGCCTCGCGGTAGGCCGCGTCGCGCTCGATCGGATCGCTGAGCGCCTCCGCCTTCTGCACGAGCACGTTCTTGACGTACTGCTGCGTGATGGAGGAGCCGCCCTGGACGTCCCCGCCCATGGCCGTCGTCGCGGCCGCGCGGACGGTGCCGAGCAGATCGATGCCGCCGTGCTCGTAGAAGCGGGGGTCCTCGGAGGCGACCACGGCGTCCTTCACGAACGGCGAGATCTCGTCCCAGCCCACCTCGACGCGGTTCTGGGCGTAGAAGGAGGCGAGCAGCACGTCGCCGCCGGAGGAGTCCTTCGCGTACACGTCGCTCTTCTCGGCGAGCGTGCCGATCTCGAGGTACTCGGGGAGGTTGTCGAACATCTCCACCGTGTTGCCGGCGGCCATGCCGCTCAGCGCGATCGCCGGCGTCACCGAGGCGGCCACCAGGACTCCCGCGACGACGCTCATGGCGACGATGCCGATCAGACCGCCGACGGCGCCCCCGATGGTCTTCACGACTCTGGTCCCGCCCTGCCCCGACATAGAATCAGCGTAGTCGCCGCGCTCGGACGAGCCGCGGCGCTCATCCCGCCGACGCGCGGCGCTCAGCAGTCGTCCCGCACCGGCCGCACCCGAGGAGAGCCATGTCCGTCCCGCGCTGGGAGTACATCACCACCCCGCTGATGATCCACAACACCACGGCGATCCTGAACACCTGGGGATCCGAGGGCTGGGAGCTGGTCCAGATCGTGACCGGTCCCGAGGGCGGCCTCGTCGCGTACCTCAAGCGCCCCGTCGCCGAGGCCGGCGCGTGATCGCCGAGCGCCTCGCGGAGCTCGGCGTCGAGCTGCCGGCGGTCGCGGTCCCCGCCGGCGCCTACGTCCCCGCCGTCGTGCACGGCGGCCTCGTCTACACGGCGGGGCAGATCCCCTTCGTCGACGGCGCTCTGCCGCTGGTCGGCAAGGTCGGCGACGAGGTGTCGCCCGAGCAGGCGAAGGAGCTGGCCCGCACCTGCGCCCTCAACGCGCTCGCGGCCGTCGCCGACGCGATCGGATCGCTCGACCGGGTGACGCGGATCGTGAAGCTCACCGGCTTCGTCGCGTCCGCCTCCGGCTTCACCGGGCAGCCCGGCGTGATCAACGGCGCCTCGGAGCTGCTCGGCGACGTGTTCGGCGAGCCCGGCCGTCACGCGCGCTCGGCCGTCGGGGTGGCGGAGCTGCCCCTCGGCGCTCCCGTCGAGGTCGAGCTGATCGTCGCCTTCGACTGACGCACCGCCCCCTCCGGCCCACGCGGCGGGAGGGGGCGGCGCCCGGTCAGTCCGCGGCGATCGCGGAGGAGATCACCGCCATCACCTGCGTGTCCGCGAGCGTCGTCGTGTCGCCCACGGCACGTCCCTCCGCCACGTCGCGCAGCAGCCGGCGCATGATCTTCCCCGAGCGGGTCTTGGGCAGCTCCTGCACCACGAAGATCCGCTTCGGGCGGGCGATCGCGCCGATGTGCTCGGCGACGTGCGCCTTCAGGGTGGCCTCGAGCTCGTCGTGTCCGTGGGCCAGCGCCTCGGCCTGGCTCGCCTTCGCGATCACGAACGCGACCACGGCCTGGCCGGTGGTCTCGTCCGCGGCTCCCACGACGGCCGCCTCGGCGACGACCGGGTGCGAGACGAGGGCCGACTCGATCTCGGCCGTCGAGAGGCGATGGCCGGAGACGTTCATCACGTCGTCCACTCTCCCCAGGAGCCAGAGGTCGCCGTCCTGGTCGCGACGCGCTCCGTCACCCGCGAAGTAGCGGTCGCCGAACTTCGACCAGTAGGTCTCGACGTAGCGCTCCGGGTCGCCCCAGATGCCGCGCAGCATCGCCGGCCAGGGCTCGGTGATCACGAGCAGTCCGCCCTCGTCGGCGCCGACCGGCGTCCCGGAGTCGTCGACCACGTCGATCGAGATCCCCGGCAGAGCTACCTGCGCGGACCCGGGCTTGAGAGTCGTCACCCCGGGCAGGGGGGACACCATCATCGCGCCGGTCTCGGTCTGCCACCACGTGTCGACGATGGGGGTGCGGCCGCCGCCGATGACGTCGCGGTACCAGACCCACGCCTCCGGGTTGATCGGCTCGCCGACCGATCCGAGCAGGCGCAGGCTCGAGAGGTCGAAGCGCTGCGGGATCTGCCGGCCGAGCTTCATGAAGGAGCGGATCGCCGTGGGCGCCGCGTAGAGGATCGTCACGCCGTGCTTCTCGACGATCTCCCACCAGCGGCCGGGATGCGGGCTGTCCGGAGTGCCCTCGTACATCACCTGGGTGGCGCCGTTGGCGAGCGGGCCGTAGACGACGTAGCTGTGCCCGGTGATCCAGCCCACGTCCGCGGTCGACCAGTAGACGTCCGACTCGGGGTGCAGGTCGAAGACCGCGCGGTGCGTGAAGGCGACCTGGGTGAGGTACCCGCCGCTGGTGTGCAGGATGCCCTTGGGCTTCCCGGTCGTGCCGCTGGTGTAGAGGATGAAGAGGGGCTGCTCGGCGGGGAACGGCTTGGCGACGTGGTCGGCGTCGACCGCCACGATCTCCTCGTGCCACCAGAGGTCGCGCCCCTCGTGCCAGGCGACCTCGTTGCCTCCGCGGCGCACGACCAGGACGTGCTGGACGCTGGACTCGCCGCCGAGGGCGAGCGCGGCGTCGACCGCCGGCTTCAGGGGCGAGACGGCGCCCTTGCGCCAGCCGCCGTCGGCGGTGATGACGAGTGTCGCCTCCGCGTCGTCGATGCGCGCGCGCAGGCTCTCGGCGCTGAAGCCGCCGAAGACGACGGAGTGGACCGCCCCCAGCCGGGCGACGGCCAGCATCGCGATGACCGCCTCCGGGATCATGGGCAGGTAGATCGCGACGCGGTCGCCGACGCGGACGCCGAGGCTCGTGAGCAGGTTCGCGGCGCGCTTCACCTCGGCGGTGAGCTCGGCGTAGGTGATCGAGCGGGAGTCGCCGGGCTCGCCCTCCCAGTGCAGGGCGACGCGGTCGCCGTGGCCGGCCAGGACGTGGCGGTCGAGGCAGTTGTAGGCCACGTTCAGCTCGCCGTCGTCGAACCACTTCGCGAACGGGGGCTCGCTCCAGTCGAGGGTGCGCGTGAACGGTCGGTGCCAGTGCAGGAGCTCGCGGCTCCGGTCGGCCCAGAAGGCGAGGCGGTCGGCCGCGGCCTCGTCGTAGAGCGCGGCGGTCGCGACCGCTCCGGCGGCGAGATCGGCCGGCGGCGGGAACCGGCGGGTCTCGTGGAGGAGGTTGTCGATGGCGTTCCGGTCGGCGGCCGGGGCGTCGGGGGGAGTGGACATCTGCGATTCGCTCCTTCGCGAGTGAGACGTTCGCCGGCCCGCGCGGTCGGCGTCGCACCACCGTAGCGCCCGCCTCCAGCGGGGATCGCCGAGCGCCGCAAGCTGAGTGCGGGGCGGGTGTCGGATAAGAGTCCGCAGAGAACAGGATCCGGGCTTGGCGAATCGCGATCCGTCCCCTACAGTTGCATACGGCCGAATGAACTTCGGCCCAGCGGCGCAAGTGATTCCCCCCAATCCAGCGCCGCCGAGGCGGCACCTGTTCCCCCCAATGGGTGCCGCCCCCTTCTTCCCGCCTGATCCGGCGGACGGACGCCCCCGCTCGAGCCCTGCTCGCGGGGGCGTTTCCGCGTCGCCGGGACGTCTCCTCGTCGACTGGGCTTCTCTGCGCCGTGGGGCCCCTCCTCGGAGCGGCTCCCTGCCGAGAGCCCCGGGCCGCCCCTGCGCTCGCGTCCGGCCCGGGTCGTTCCTCCACAGGCGCCGACGCGGGCGTCTCTCCTCCGATCGGGCAGGGAGCGCCCCGGCGCGCGGAACGGGCTCCTAGCGTGCCGGGATGACCCGCGACTTCGTCCCCCTCGTCCCCGCCGAGCACCGCCGCGACCCGCTGCCGGTGCGGCCCGCCGCCGCCGGTCTCGGGCTGCTCGCGCCGCACGCCGCGGATCCCGCGGTGACCGACCTCTTCGTGAACGGCGGCGCGGGCCTCTGGATCGACCGGGGCGGTGGTGCGGAGCGGGTTCCGGAGTGGACGCTCGACGCCGCCGGAGCACGGCGGCTGGCCGTCGCGCTGGTCGCGGCCGGTGGACGGCACGTCGACGAGGCGAGCCCGTGCGTGGACGTCAGGCTCCGCCACGGGGTCCGCGTGCACGTCGTGCTGCCGCCGGTGGCGACCGGGGGAGCGCTCGTGTCGGTGCGGGTGCCGCGGTCGGACTCCTGGACGCTCGGGGAGCTGCAGGCGGCCGGGATGCTGGACGACGACGGAGTGCGGCTTCTGCGCCGGGCGGTCCGCGAGCGGTGGAACCTGCTGATCACGGGAGCCGGTGGATCAGGCAAGACCACCCTGCTCGGTGCCCTGCTCGGGTGCGCGGCGCCGACCGAGCGGATCGTCGCCATCGAGGACGTCGGCGAGCTCCGGCCGGCGCACCCGCACGTCGTCTCGCTCGAGGCTCGGCAGCCCAACCTCGAGGGCGCCGGTGCCGTGGGCCTGGACCGGCTCGTGCGGGAGGCGCTGCGGATGCGTCCGGACCGCCTGGTCCTCGGCGAGTGCCGCGGCGTCGAGCTGCGCGAGCTGCTGTCCGCGCTGAACACCGGGCACGACGGCGGTGCGGGGACCCTCCACGCGAACTCCCTCGAGGACGTGCCCGCGCGTCTCGAGGCGCTCGGGGTCCTCGCGGGACTCGGGCCCGAGGCGATCGCCCGCCAGACGGTCAGCGCGATCGACCTGGTGCTCCACCTCGAGCGCCGCGACGGGCGGCGGCGGCTGCTCCGGGCGGTGTCGGAGGAGGCCGGCCGCGGGGGCGACGTGACGGAGGCGCTGCTGCGCGGGACGCCGGCTTCGCGGCGGAGCGGCCCGGAGCGGAAGCGGGCGGGACGGCGAGCGCCGGACACCGGTGAGGCGACCGCGTGGGCGGCGCTGGCCGCCGCGTGGCGGGTGGCCGCCGACTCCGGCGCGCCGGTCGCCGCCGCTCTCGGCGAGCTGGCGGAGTCCCTGCGCGAGCTGGCACGCGCCCGCCGGGACATCGAGGTGGCTCTGGCCGGTCCCTCCGCCACCGGGAGGGTCGTGAGCGCGCTGCCGCTGGCGGCGCTGGGTCTGGGGGCGCTGCTGGGCTTCGACGTGGTCGGCGTGCTCCTCGGGACGGTGCCCGGTGCGGTCTGCCTGGTCGGGGGAGCCGGGTTGATGGCGGCCGCGCACGCGTGGTCGCGGCGCCTCGTCCGAAGCGCGGCCCCGGCCGATCCGGCGCCCGGGCTCGCGCTCGACCTCCTCTCGGTGGCGCTGGCCGGTGGCGGCTCGATCGAGTCGTCGCGCGCCCGGGTCGTGGCGGCGCTCGCCGAGTGCGGGCTCGACTCGGGCGAGCGCGTGCTCTCCGACGCGGACCCGGTGCTCGCCCTCTCCGCGGCGGCGGGCGTGCCGGCCGGACGCCTGCTCCGGAGCGAGGCGGCTCTGGTCCGGGCACGGGCGTCCTCCGGGGCGCGGGAGCGAGCCGCTCGGCTCGGCGTGACCCTGATGCTGCCGCTCGGAGTCTGCGTGCTGCCGGCGTTCCTGCTGCTCGGAGTGGCTCCGATGGTCGTCTCGGTGCTGCTCTCGACGTTCTCGGTGGCGGCGTGATTCGGTCGACCGCTCCTCCACAGGGGCGGGATCGGGAGGCGTCTCCACGGATCCACCGGAGGGTCGATCGGTGGGATCGGGAGTCCGCGATCCTCGGAGGAGGGGCACGGAGCGGGGCGGAACGGAGCAGGACACATGAGCAGTGACACGGCGATCAGCGGCGGGGAAATCTCCCGGAGTCGAGGATTCGGTAGGAGGAGGGATGCGGGAAGTGGTGTGGCCGGAACGAGCCGGGGCTCGAGGAGCGGCGGAGGTGCGGTGTCCGGCGGAGGAACGGGCATCGACGTCTCCGCGGGGCGCGTCGAGTGGTGCCGACCCGGGTGGGGAGGTCTCGGCGCTCTGGGCGACGAGGAGGGGTCGGCGACGGCGGAGTACGCGATCGCGACGATGGCCGCGGTCGGCTTCGCCGGGCTGCTCGTGGTCATCCTCAAGGGCGACGAGGTGCGGAGCATCCTGACCGACCTGGTGACCCGCGCGCTCACCGCGGCGGGATGAGAGGCCTTCCGCTGCTGCGCGGGCGGCTCGTCCAGGAGGAGGGCTCGGCCACTGCCGAGCTCGCGCTCGTGCTCCCGGCGGTGGTCGCGGTGCTGGCGCTGTGCCTGGGGTCGGTGGCGGCCTCGGCGCAGTACGTCCGGCTCGTCGACGCGGCCGCCGACGCGGCCCGGTCCGCGGCCCGGGGCGACGACCCCCGCGCGCCGCTCGCCCGGGTGGCGGGGGCGTCGCTCACGGCGGGGGAGCAGGACGGACTGGTCTGCGTCGACGTCGCGGCCCGGCTGCGCCCGCTCCCGGCGGTGTCGCTCCCGGTCTCGGTCCGGTCCTGCGCGCTGGGCGGGGGCGGATGATCCGCCGGCTCCCCGGGGCTGTCCGCGACCGGGAGGAGGGATCGGCCGCGGTCGTGGCGATCGGAGTCGTCGCGGGCACGATCCTGGTGACGGCCGCCGTGCTCGCCGGCTGCGCAGGAGTCGTCGGGCACCAGCGAGCGGTCGCCGCCGCGGACGCCTCGTCCCTGGCAGCGGCCGACGTCGCCTCCGGGCTGCTGGCCGGGGATCCGTGCGGACGTGCCGCCGCCGTGGCCCGCGCGAACGGCGCCGAGCTCGTCCTCTGCGACGTCGACGGGGGCGTCGCGAGAACGGAGGCGGCCGTCGCCGCGGGTCCGCTCTCCCTCACGGCGCGGTCGAGGGCCGGCCCGCCGCCCTGAGGGCGGAGGCAGCAGCGGGCGTCGTCCAGACCGAGGTCCGGACGTCGCCGCGGGAGCGCGTCAGTCGGAGGAGAGTCGCTGGTACCGGTACGCGGCGGCGGTCGGCAGGGCGCCCGCGCCCTCGTCGTGCTCGAGGCCGCCGGCGAGGAGGTAGATGTAGCGGGAGCCCGCCCTCGCCCCGGGGATCTCGAGGCGTGCGGCGGGGGCCTGATCGTCGCCGTATCCCCGGCGGAGGGTCTTGCCCTCCAGCGGTCCGTCGAGGAGCTTGGCCGTGTAGGCGGAGGTCGTGGTGGTGTGCGTCGTTGCCATGCCTCATCATGCGCCGATCGGCGCCGCGCGTCACCCCCGTCGTCGGCAGGCCGGGCAGGCGGCTCCGAGGCCGTGTCCAGCGTCCTCCCGAGGTCCCCGTGTCCTCGGGAGGGGGCAGGACGTCCGGGGTCAGTGTGTATGGTGTGCCTGTCGGGCGCCCCCGCCGATGGGGACGCGTCGCCGTTCCCCGCACCACGTCGCCGCGCACCGTCTCCCCGCAGCAAGGGGACGTCGGACCACTGGTCGTCCGACCCGACAGCACCAATCGAGGAGAACTGTGTCCGGCACGAAGAAGCTGGTGATCGTCGAGTCGCCGGCGAAAGCCAAGACCATCGCCCAGTACCTGGGCGACGGCTACGAGGTGCTCGCCTCCGTCGGGCACATCCGCGACCTCATCGAGCCGAAGAACCTCCCCCCGGAGCTGAAGAAGGGCCCGCTGGGCAAGTTCTCCGTCGACGTCGACAACGGCTTCGAGCCCTACTACGTCGTCTCCGACCAGAAGAAGAAGACGGTCGCCGACCTCAAGCGCGCGCTGAAGAACGCCGACGAGCTCTACCTCGCCACTGATGAGGACCGCGAGGGCGAGGCCATCGCGTGGCACCTCCTCGAGGAGCTCAAGCCCAAGGTCCCCGTGCACCGCATGGTCTTCCACGAGATCACGAAGGACGCGATCCAGAAGGCGCGCGACAACACCCGGGACATCGACACCTCCCTGGTCGACGCCCAGGAGACCCGCCGCATCCTCGACCGCCTCTACGGCTACGAGATCTCGCCCGTGCTGTGGCGCAAGGTCGGCCCCGGGCTCTCGGCCGGTCGGGTGCAGTCGGCCGCGACCCGCCTGGTGGTCGACCGCGAGCGGGAGCGCCTGGCGTTCGTGTCGGCGAGCTACTGGGACCTCGCCACCGTGCTCGCACCCGAGTCGGACGCCGCGGCGGGCTTCGACGCCCGCCTGGCGCGGCTCGACGGCAAGCGGATCGGAAGCGGCCGCGACTTCGACGACCGCGGTCAGCTGAAGGGCGACGTCACCGTCCTCGACGAGTCCACCGCCGGTGCCCTCGCCGAGGCGCTGCGCGACCCCGCCACCACGGTCCGGGTCTCGAACCTCGAGTCCAAGCCGTACTCGCGCCGCCCCGCCGCCCCGTTCACCACGTCCACGCTCCAGCAGGAGGCGGCGCGCAAGCTCCGCTTCTCGGCGCGCCAGACGATGAGCGTCGCGCAGTCGCTCTACGAGAACGGCTTCATCACCTACATGAGGACCGACTCGCCCGGGCTCTCGCAGCAGGCGCTGAACGCCGCACGCACTCAGGCCGCGTCCCTCTACGGAGCCGAGACCGTCCCGGACAAGCCCCGCCTGTACTCCGGCAAGAACAAGAACGCGCAGGAGGCGCACGAGGCCATCCGGCCCGCGGGCGAGACCTTCCGCACCCCGGACCAGCTCTCGGGCACCCTCCGCGGCAACGACCTCCGCCTCTACGAGCTCATCTGGAAGCGCACCGTCGCCTCGCAGATGGCCGACGCCAAGGGCTCGACCGCCACCGTGACGCTGCTCGCCGAGCCGGCCGGCGACGTCGCGAAGACCGCCGAGTTCACCGCCTCCGGAACCGTCATCACCTTCCGCGGATTCCTGCTCGCCTACGAGGAGGGGCGCGACGAGGAGCGTCACGGCGCCCGCGACGAGAAGGACGCCAAGCTGCCGGTGCTCGAGGTCGGCCAGAGCCTGGTCGTCGCCGAGGTCGAGGCCAAGGGCCACGAGACCTCGCCGCCCCCGCGCTACACGGAGGCGAGCCTGGTCAAGGCGCTCGAGGAGCTCGGCATCGGCCGGCCCTCGACCTACGCGTCGATCATCTCCACCATCGTCGACCGCGGCTACGTCACTCCGCGCGGGACCGCCCTCGTGCCCAACTGGATCGCCTTCTCGGTGGTCCGGCTGCTCGAGGACTTCTTCTCCGACCTGGTGGAGTACGACTTCACCGCCGAGATGGAGGGCGACCTCGACCGCATCGCCGGCGGCGAGGAGGACCGCGTCGCCTGGCTCAACCGCTTCTACTTCGGCGGAGGCACGCACCCCGGGCTCCGACACGTCGTGGACAACCTCGGCGAGATCGATGCGAAGAGCATCAACTCCGTCCGGATCACGGACGACATCACCCTGCGCATCGGCAAGTACGGCCCCTACCTCGAGGTGGCCCAGGAGGAGGGGCAGGAGACGCCGCGTCGCGTCAACCTGCCGCTCGAGCTGGCTCCCGACGAGCTCACGCCCGCCAAGGCGCAGGAGCTCGTCGACGCCCCGGTGCAGACCGACCGCGTGCTGGGAAGCAACCCCGACTCGGGCAAGACCGTCGTCGTCAAGGACGGGCGCTTCGGCCCCTACGTGACCGAGGTCGATCCGGAGCCGGAGACCGCGGCGGATCCCGCCACCGGGGAGGTCGTCGAGCCCGTGCCCGCGAAGCGCGGCGCGAAGAAGCCCGCTGTCGTGAAGCCGCGCACCTCCTCCCTCTTCAAGTCGATGGACGTCGCGTCGATCGACCTGGCGACGGCGCTGCGCCTGCTCGACCTGCCGCGCACGGTCGGCGACGACCCCGAGAGCGGCGAGCCGATCACGGCTCAGAACGGCCGGTACGGCCCGTACATCAAGAAGGGCACCGACAGCCGGTCGCTCACCAGCGAGGACCAGATCTTCGAGGTCGACCTGCCGACGGCGCTCGAGATCTTCGCTCAGCCGAAGTACGGGGCGCGACGCGCGTCGAGCGCGCTGAAGGAGTTCGAGGCGGACCCCGTCAGCGGCAAGCCGATCCGGATCCGCGACGGACGCTTCGGCGCCTACGTGACCGACGGCGAGACCAACGTCACGATCTCCAAGGGCCTCACGATCGAGGAGATCGACTTCGAGCAGGCGGTCCAGATGCTCGCCGACAAGCGCGCGAAGGGCCCGGCCAAGAAGGCTCCGGCCAAGCGCGCGCCGGCCAGGAAGCCCGCGGCCAAGACCACGGCGGCCAAGACGACGGCGGCCAAGACCACGGCGGCCAAGACGACGGCGGCCAAGACGACCGCGGCCAAGACGACCGCGGCCGCCAAGAAGACGACCGCAGCGAAGAAGCCCGCCGCGCCCCGCGCCACCGCCGCGAGCCGCGCGGCCGCGGCGGCCGCCGCCGAGACGTCGGACGCGACGGAGTCGTGACCGGGCTGTTCGTCACCCTCGAGGGCGGGGACGGCGCGGGCAAGACCACGCAGGCCCGGCTGCTCGAGGAGTGGCTGGGCACGCGGGGCGAGACCGTCGTCCGCACCCGCGAGCCCGGAGGCACCGAGGTGGGCCTGCAGATCCGCGAGATCGTTCTGCACCACCGCGGCGAGATCGACCCGCGGGCCGAGGCCCTGCTCTACGCGGCGGACCGCGCCCAGCACATCGGGACGCTCGTGCGACCGGCGCTCGAGCGCGGCGAGGTCGTCGTGCAGGACCGCTACATCGACTCCTCCGTCGCCTACCAGGGAGCCGGGCGGGTCCTCGACGCCGTCGAGGTCCGGCGGCTCTCGGAGTGGGCCACCCACGACCTGAGGCCAGACCTCACCGTCCTGCTCGACCTCGACCCCGCCGTCGCGCGGGGCCGGCTCGACGCGGCCCGCACCCGCTTCGACCGGCTGGAGGCCGAGAAGGCGGAGTTCCACGGGCGCGTGCGCGAGGCGTTCCTGGCGATCGCCGAGACGGACGCCGAGCGCTTCCTCGTCCTGGACGCCGCTCTCCCCGTCGAGGAGATCGCGGCCGCGGTGCGGGAGCGGGTCGCCGTCCTCCTCGACGGCGCGTCGGCTGTCGGTGCTCGCGGTTAGCCTGGTGGCATGACCGTCTGGAGCCAGCTCGTCGGGCAGGAGCACGCCATCGGCGCCCTGCAGGACGCCTCGACGCCCCGGGACGACCGTGGCCGGGAGTCGTCGTCGATGACGCACTCCTGGCTCATCACCGGCCCTCCCGGGTCCGGCCGCTCGAACCTCGCCTACGCGTTCGCCTCCGCACTGCTCTGCCGCCACGGCGGCTGCGGGGAGTGCCCCGACTGCCGCCAGGTCGCCGCCCGCTCCCATCCCGACCTCGCCGTGCTGACGACCGAGCGCGTGATCATCTCGATCGACGAGGTGCGGCGGCTGGTCAGCAGCTCGCAGTACTCGCCCTCGGTGTCGCGCTACCGCGTCATGGTCATCGAGGACGCCGACCGGATGAGCGAGCGCACGTCCAACGTGCTGCTGAAGGCGCTCGAGGAGCCGCCGGAGCGCACGGTCTGGATCCTGTGCGCCCCGAGCGAGGCCGATCTGCTCCCCACCATCCGCTCCCGCGTCCGCTCCGTGCGGCTCCGCGTGCCGAGCGTCGAGGACGTCGCCGGTCTCCTCGAGCGCCGCGACGGGGTCGACCCCGAGACCGCCGAGCGCGCCGCCCGCCAGGCTCAGAGCCACATCGGGATGGCGCACCGCCTGGCGACCGACGCGAACGCGCGCGAGCGCCGCGAGGAGACGCTCCGCATCGCCCTGCGCCTCCGCGGCGTCTCGGACGCGGTCCTCGGCGCTGCGCGGATGATCGAGGTCGCGACCGAGGACGCCAAGGCGATCACCCTCGAGCGCGACGAGGCCGAGCGGCAGCAGGCGCTGCGCTCGCTCGGCGTCGAGCCCGGGGGCACCGTGCCCGCGCAGCTCCGCTCGCAGCTGCGGGCGCTCGAGGAGGATCAGAAGCGACGCGCGACGCGGAGCCTCCGCGACGGCCTCGACCGGATCCTCGTCGACCTGCTCTCCCTCTACCGCGACGTGGTGCGCCTCCAGCTCGGAGCGCCCGGCGGCGTCATCAACGAGGAGGTCCGGACCGAGATGACCGCGCTCGCCGACGCGACTCCGCCCGACCGCACGCTCGCCGTCCTCGACGCGATCGCGACCGCCCGGCAGCGGATCGACGCGAACGTCTCCCCGGTCCTCGCTCTCGAGGCGCTGCTGGTCGTCGCGGCGCGCCGCCCGGTGGCCGCGTGAGGCGGGGGCGCCGGTCGGCCGTCGTCGTCGCGCTCGCCGCGGCCGCGTCCCTCCTGACCGGCTGCTTCGCGCCCGGCCCGAGCGTCGACCGGACCTCCACCCCCTATCCGCAGACCGTCGACGACTCCCTGGAGCGCTACTACTCGCAGGTGCTGGTCTGGGACGACTGCGGCGACGGCGCTCTCTGCACCGACGCGACAGTCCCGCTCGACTGGGACGACCCCTCGGGAAAGACGGCGTCGATCGCCCTGGTGCGCCGACCGGCGACGAAGGGACCGGCGATCGGCTCCCTGCTCGTGAACCCGGGCGGACCGGGAGCGTCGGGCGTCGACTTCATCCGCGACAGCGCCGACTACGCGGTCGACTCCGCGCTCGCCGCCCGGTACGACGTCGTCGGCTTCGATCCGCGCGGAGTGGGCGCCTCCACCGCGGTCTCCTGCCTCGACGCCGCGGGCCTCGACTCCTACCTCTACGACATCACGCCCGGGGAGCGGGGCAGCGACGAGTGGGTCCAGGCGCAACGCACGTCCGCCGCTGCGTTCGCCGCCGCCTGCCAGGAGCGCAGCGGGCCGCTGCTGCCCGAGGTCGGCACCCCGAGCGCCGCCCGTGATCTCGACGTGCTGCGCGCGGCGCTCGGCGACGAGACGCTGCACTACCTCGGCTACTCCTACGGCACGTTCCTCGGAGCGACCTACGCCGGGCTGTTCCCGGACCGGGTCGGCCGCCTCGTCCTCGACGGCGCGATCGATCCGGCGGCCACCTCGTTCGACGTGGTGCGCGAGCAGGCGAAGGGGTTCGAGAGCGCACTGCGCGCCTACCTCGCCGACTGCCTCCGCTCGGACGACTGCCCGTTCACCGGCACCGTCGACGCGGGGATGGCCCAGCTGAAGCGCATGCTCGAGGACGTGGACGCCTCGCCGATCCGGGCCGCCGACGGCCGTGAGCTCGGCGCGAGCACGCTGTTCACCGCGATCGTCTACCCGCTCTACGACGCCACGGCGTGGGGAGCGCTGAGCGAGATGCTGGCCGGCGTCCGCCGGGGCGACGCCGCGGTCGCGTTCCAGTACGCGGACGCCTACAACGGGCGCGACGCGGACGGCCGGTACGCGGACAACACCACCGAGGCGTTCCTCGCGATCAACTGCGTCGACTACTCCTACGACGCCGACACCGCCTCGATGCGCGCCGGCGAGGCCGCTCTCGGGCAGGCCGCGCCGACGATCGGCCGCTACATGGCCTACGGCGACATCCTCTGCAGCGAGTGGCCGGCGGCGTTCGAGGGCTCCCGCGAGCCGATCACCGCGGAGGGCTCGGCGCCCATCCTGGTCGTGGGCACCACGAACGATCCCGCGACGCCCTACGTGTGGGCGCAGGCGCTCGCGGGCGAGCTCTCCGCCGGTCACCTGGTCACCTACGACGGCGAGGGCCACACGGCCTACAACAAGTCGACGTCCTGCGTGAACGACGCGGTCGACGCGTACCTGCTCGAGGGGACCGTCCCGGAGGTGGACCCGAAGTGCTGACCGAGCAGGAGCGGTCCCGCGAGCAGCAGCCCGGGCTCCGCGAGCGCAAGCGCCTGGCCACGCGGCGGGCGATCGAGATCGCGGTCCTCCGCCTCGCTAGCGAGCGCGGGCCGGAGCGCGTGACCATCGACGACGTCTCGCGCGCCGCCGACGTGTCCACGCGCACCTTCTTCAACTACTTCGCCTCGAAGGAGGACGCGCTGGTCGGCGGGCTCCCGGTCATCGCCGACGAGACGGCGGCGGCGTTCGTCGCGGGCCGTGGCGCCGTGCTCGAGGACCTGCAGCGGGTCTTCGTCGCCGCGATGGAGGAGCCGCTCGAGGAGGACCGGGAGCTGCACGTCCTCCGCCGCGCGCTCTTCCGCGAGCACCCGCATCTGGTCGGTCTGAAGATCGCGGGCATGCGCGAGTTCGAGCTCGCGGTCGAGGGGCTCGTCGCCGAGCGTCTCGGCCAGGAGGACGACGACGCGGAGCGGATGCGCAGCCGGGCGCGGATGCTGACGCTCCTCGGGCTCGCCGCGGTCCGCCACGCCTGGGCGGCCTGGGTCGATCACGACGGCCGGGAGGCCCTGCCCGGACGCATCGCCCGCTCCTTCGAGGAGCTCCGCGGCGCGCTCGCCTGAGCCGAGCGCGGTGGTCGCCGCCGCCGTCGCGGAGCCTCTGCTCGACCGCGCCGTCCTGATTCACGCCCGGGGGCGCGAGCAGGCTATGCTGTGTAATCGTGTCCGGGGCTCAGGCCCCGCGTGCACGCCGCCTTAGCTCAGTCGGCAGAGCGTCTCACTCGTAATGAGAAGGTCGTGGGTTCGATTCCCACAGGCGGCTCCCTCTCCCGTCATCCGCGACGTCCCGGCCGGATCCGCGAGTTCCCGGCCTCATCCGCGACGTCCAGGTCGCGTCGAACTCGCGTCGCTACCCTGTTGCGGATGACCGACACGCCTCCTCCCCGCCGTCGCCGCACTCTCGTGGTCGCCGCGGTGCTCGTGGCCGCCGTGCTCGGTGGCGGCGCCTTCGGCGTGGGGACGGCCCTCGGCAGCGCCACGGAGCCCGGGGCGCTGCCCGTCGTCTCGACCCCGACCGCCACCGCGACTCCCACCCCGACGCCGACGGCCACGGCGCGGCCCACCGCCGAAGCGGCGGCCGAGGCGCTCCGCACCTGCTCGGTGGCGGGGCTCGCCGCCGACCCGCGCCTGGGCTCGATGCAGGCGCGTGTGGTCGACGCCGCGACGGGCGAGGTCCTGTTCGACCGCGGGGGCGGGACCGCGTCCCGCACCGCCTCCGCCCTCAAGATCCTCACGGCCGCGTCGGCGCTCGCGGTCCTCGGCCCGGACACGCGCATCGCCACCACCGTGGTCCGCGGGAGCGAGCCCGGGAGCGTCGTCCTCGTCGGCGGGGGAGACCTCACCCTGACCCGGCTCCCGACCGGCCGGGAGTCGACCTACGCCGGAGCGGCCCACCTCGACGATCTCGCGGCGCAGGTCGAGAGCGCCTGGGAGGCCGACCCCTCCACCGCCGGGACGCCGATCACGTCGCTGGTGCTCGACTCCTCCCTCTACTCGGGCGAGACCTGGCAGCCGACCTGGAACCGCAAGGAGCAGGTCGACGGCTACATGCCCGAGATCACGGCGCTCCAGGTGGACGGCGATCGCGAGGACCCCACGGCCTCGACCTCCGAGCGCGGCACGGATCCGGTCGGCCGGGCCGGAGAGGCGTTCGCCGACGAGCTGGACGGCTCGCCCGTGGTCTCCACCGGGACCGCTCCCGCGGGCGCCGCGGTTCTCGGCTCGGTCGAGTCGGCCCCGGTCGGCACGCTCGTGCAGCAGATGCTGCTCGTCTCCGACAATGCGATCGCCGAGATGCTCGCGCGGCTCGTCGCGATCCGCACCGGCGCGGGCAGCGACTTCGCTGCCGAGCAGGCCGGTGTGCTGCAGGGGCTCGCCGGTTACGGTGTCGACACGTCCGGGATCGCGATCGTCGACGGCTCCGGTCTGAGCGACGGCAACGCGGTCGCGCCGGCGTACTTCACCGAGCTGCTCCGGAAGGTGCAGGCCCGCGAAGGGCAGCTGGGGATCCTCCTGGACGGCCTGCCGGTGTCGGGCCGGACGGGCTCGCTCTCCTACTCCGACCGCTTCGCCGGCGACAACGCCGCGGCCGACGGCGCGGTGCGGGCGAAGACGGGCTGGATCGACACCGGCTACACCCTGGCCGGCGTGGTCACCGCGGCGGACGGCACCGAGCTGACCTTCGCGGTCTACGCTCTCGGCGACGTCTCCGACTCGGCGAAGACCGCGATCGACACCCTCGTGACGGGCGTCTACCGCTGCGGATCCTCGCTCTCCGACTCCTGACCCGGACGGGTCGACCTCCCGCTCCTCCTCTCCACCTCCTCCCGGAAGGCCCACGATGACCACCGCACTCCTGATCGTCGACGTGCAGAACGACTTCACCGAGGGCGGCGCGCTCGCCGTCACAGGCGGCGCGGCCGTCGCCCAGGGCATCACCGCGCATCTGGCGGCGCACGCCGACCGGTACTCCGCGGTGCTGGCCTCCCGCGACTGGCACGAGGGCGACTCCGACAACGGCGGCCACTTCGCGGTGGAGCCGGACTTCGTCGACAGCTGGCCCGTCCACTGCGTCGCCGGCACGGACGGCGCGCGGTTCCACCCGGCCCTGGACACCGCTCGGATCGACGTGCAGATCCTCAAGGGGCAGGGCCGCCCCTCCTACTCGGCTTTCGAGGGCACGACGGAGGCGGGCGAGGAGCTCGGCGCCGTGCTCGCGGAGCGGGGCGTCACCGCGCTCGACGTCGTGGGACTCGCGACCGACCACTGCGTGCGCGCCTCGGCACTCGACGCGCGACGGGCGGGGCTCGAGGTCCGCGTGCTCGAGGACCTGATCGCGGGCGTCTCCGAGGAGGCGAGTGCCGCGGCGCTGCGCGAGCTCACGGAGGCGGGAGTCCGCGTCGAGCGGTCCGTCTGAGGGCTCGTCCCTCCACAGGGCTCAGGGAGGCGCAGGTCCTCGCGGCTCCCGGCGACCCCGCCCCCGGAGCGATCGCCCGTCCTACACTGGGAGGACGAGAAGCTCCTCCCGGCGCGGTCTGCGCGCTCCGATCCGAAGAAGTGGTTCCCTCCTGTGACTGATTCCGTCGCGTCCCGCGCCGCCGAGACCGCTCTGCTCGCCCGCATCCCCACGCAGCTGCTGATCGGCGGCGAGTGGGTGGACGCCTCAGGCGGCGGCTCGATCGACGTCGAGGACCCGGCCACCGGAGCGGTCCTGGTCTCGATCGCCGACGCGACTCCGGAGGACGGGGTCCGGGCGCTCGACGCCGCCGTCGCCGCCGGTCCGTCGTGGGCCGCGACGGCGCCGCGGAAGCGGGGCGAGATCCTCCGGCGGGCGTTCGACCTCCTGCAGGAGCGCACCGAGGAGTTCGCGCTCCTGATGGCGCTCGAGATGGGCAAGCCGGTCGCGGAGGCGAGGGGCGAGGTCGTCTACGGCGGCGAGTTCCTCCGCTGGTTCAGCGAGGAGGCGGTGCGCATCAGCGGACGCTACGGAGTCTCGCCCGAGGGCAGCGGCCGGATGATCGTCTCGCAGCACCCGGTGGGCCCCTGCTACCTCATCACCCCCTGGAACTTCCCGCTCGCGATGGCGACGCGGAAGATCGCTCCGGCGCTGGCGGCGGGCTGCACCGTCGTCGTGAAGCCGGCCGAGCTCACTCCGCTCACCACGCTCGCCTTCGCGGCGCTGCTCGCCGAGGCGGGGCTCCCCGACGGCGTGCTCAACGTGGTCACCACGTCCTCGGCGGGAGCCGTGTCGGCTCCGATCCTGTCGGATCCCCGCCTGCGGAAGGTGTCCTTCACCGGCTCCACTCCCGTCGGGCGCACGCTGCTGCAGCAGGCGTCCGAGAACGTGCTGCGGACCTCGATGGAGCTGGGCGGCAACGCGCCCTTCGTCGTGTTCGAGGACGCCGACCTCGACCGGGCGGTCGAGGGCGCGATGCTCGCGAAGTTCCGCAACATCGGCCAGGCCTGCACGGCCGCCAACCGCTTCTTCGTGCACGAGTCGATCGCCGAGGAGTTCGCCGCGCGGATCGTGGAGCGCGTGCGCGCTCTGCGCGTCGGCCGCGGCACCGAGGACGGAGTGACCATCGGCCCGCTGATCGACGAGCGCGCGGTCGAGAAGGCGTCCGCGCTGGTGGAGGACGCCGTCTCCCGCGGCGCGCGCCTGCTCACCGGCGGCGATCGGATCGAGGGGGCGGGCCACTTCTACCGGCCGACCGTGCTCGCGGGGGTCGACCGGGAGAGCGAGATCCTGCGCACCGAGATCTTCGGCCCGGTCCTCGCGATCGTGCCGTTCACCGACGAGGACGACGCCGTCGCGCTCGCCAACGACACCGAGTACGGACTGGTGTCCTACGTCTTCACGCGCGACCTCGCCCGCGGTCAGCGGATGATCGAGCGGCTCGCCACCGGGATGATGGGCCTCAACGTCGGCGTGGTGTCGAACGCGGCGGCGCCCTTCGGCGGGGTGAAGCAGTCGGGCCTCGGTCGCGAGGGCGGACTCGAGGGGATCCACGAGTACCTCAGCACCAAGTACACGCTCACCCCCGACCCCTTCGCCTGATCCGGTGGAGCGGATCGAGGTCACCGCGCTCGACGACCCGAGGCTGCGCGACTACGCCCACGCCACGGACGTCGCGCTGAAGAACGCTCGTGGTCCGCACGGCCTGTACATCGCGGAGTCGGCGCTCGTGCTCGAGCGCGCGATCGCCGCCGGGCACCGGCCGCGCTCGGTGCTCGCCCTCGGCGGGTCGGCAGGCGAGGCCGAGCGCCTGGTCGGCCGCTTCGACGTCCCCGTCTTCACGGGCCCGGGTGAGCTCCTGGCCGAGCTCACCGGGTACACCCTGCACCGCGGCCTGATCGCGGCGATGGACCGGCCCGTGCTGCCCGACTCGGCCGGCCTGCTCGCGGGAGCGCGCCGCGTCGTCGTGCTCGAGGACGTGGTCGACCCGACCAACGTCGGCGCGATCTTCCGCTCCGTCGGGGCCATCGGAGCCGATGCGGTGCTGGTGACGCCGCGCTGCTCCGATCCGTACTACCGCCGCGCCATCCGCGTCAGCATGGGAACCGTCCTCCAGGTGCCCTGGACGCGCGTGGGCGACTGGCCGTCGACGCAGCGGCTCCTGCACGGAGCGGGCTTCACGATCGCGGCGATGGCTCTGACCCCGGAGGCGGTGCCCCTGCGGGACTTCGCCGCCCGCGCTCCGGAGCGCATCGCCCTCGTGCTCGGCACCGAGGGGCAGGGTCTCACCGCCGAAGCGCTCGCCGCCGCCGATGTCGCCGTCCAGATCCCGATGCGGCACGGGATCGACTCGCTCAACGTCGCTGCGGCGTCGGCGGTCGCGATGTGGGCGCTCGCCGAGCCCTCCTGAGAGGTGCGCCTGTGCCCCGTTGGGGGTGCCACTGAGACCTGAGAGCGCGCCCAGCGCTCGCCGGAAGCATCGACTGCGCTACCGTGGCCGCACTCCTGCCCGCAGCCGTCACGAACGAGGTCGTCCATGCTCCTGCGCACGACGCTTCGCCCGCCCGTCGCGCTGCTCGTCGGAGTCGCGCTCGCACTGAGCCTCACCGCCTGCTCCGGTCCCGCCGCGGAGGTGCCGGACGGGACCGTCCGCGACTCCGGCTCCGTCGCGACCGCCGCCCCGGCGCCCACCGGCACAGCCGATCCCGAGAGCGGCGCGCGCATGACCCGCCTGATCAGCGACTGCCTCGCCCGCTACGGCCTGAGCGACCGGCCGTCGCTCGCGAGCCCGCTCGCGGAGGAGGAGGTCCGCCTGGCGGCGCAGCGCGCCCGGGACGCCTACGACGCCACCCTGACCGACTGCTCGGCGCAGGCGCTCGCGTCCGGAGAGCCGAGCAGTGATCCGACGGGGGAGCCCGGCAGCGAGCCGACCGACGATCCCGACGCCGACTCCACCCCCGCTCCGGCGGGTTGACCGTGCGACTCGAGGGGACGTCCGCGCTGATCGCGGGGGGAGCGTCCGGACTGGGAGCCGCGACGGCGACGGCGCTCGACGCCGCAGGAGCGCACGTGGTCGTGCTCGACCTGCCGCACGCGGTGGAGGCCGCGCGTCTGCCCGCCTCCGTGCAGCTGATCGCCGGGGACGTCCTCGATCCGGACGCCGTCTCGCGCGCCGTGGAGGCGGCGGGGGAGCTGCGCGTCGCCGTGAGCTGTGCGGGCGTGGCCCCACCCGGGCGGCTGCTCGGACGCGACGGGCCGCTGCCGCTCGAGCAGTTCGAGCGGGTGCTGCGGATCAACACGACCGGGACGCTCAACGTGCTGCGCCTCGCCGCGGCGTCGATCGCCGAGCGGGAGCCGGTCGACGGGGAGCGGGGAGTCCTGGTGACGACCGCCTCCGTCGCCGCCTTCGAGGGGCAGATCGGGCAAGCGGCCTACGCCGCGTCGAAGGGAGCCGTGGCGGCGATGACCCTGCCGCTCGCGCGCGAGCTCGCGGCCCGGCTCGTGCGCGTGGTGTCGATCGCACCGGGCACGTTCGACACGCCCCTGCTCGCCGGGCTGCCGGACAGGGCCCGCGAGGCGCTCGGCTCGGCGACGCCGCATCCGGCCCGCCTCGGACGCCCCGAGGAGTTCGCGGCCCTGGTGCGGCACATCGTCGAGAACCCCATGATCAACGGCGAGACCATCCGGCTCGACGGGGCCCTGCGGCTGCCGCCGCGCTGAGGGACGAGCGGGCGCAGGCTGCCGGTCGAGACGTGCGGGCGTCTCGAGACGCCGCTGCGCGGCTGGTCGACCGGCATGAGGCAGCAGCGGTCGCGAGACGCCGCTGCGGCGTCCGTCAGACGAGCAGCTGGTGCTTGGCGAGGTCCCGGTAGAGCGGCGTCGACTCGACGAGCTCGGAGTGGGTGCCGACTCCCACGACCTCGCCCTTCTGCAGCACGACGATGCGGTCGGAGTCGACCACCGTCGACAGGCGGTGCGCGATCACCAGCAGGGTCCGGTTCTCGGCGACCGCGTCGATCGCCAGGCGCAGGCGCTGCTCGTTGAGGCCGTCGAGGCTCGACGTGGACTCGTCCAGCAGCAGGATCGGCGGGGCCGCCAGGAGCGCGCGGCCGATCGCGAGGCGCTGACGCTCACCGCCCGAGAGCATCACTCCGCTCTCGCCCACCGGCGCGTGCAGGCCGAGCGGGTTGCGCTCGAGCACGTCGGTCAGGTTCACCGCCTCGAGCACCCGGAGGCAGTCGGCGTCGTCGGCGTCGGGGCGGCCGAGGACGAGGTTCTCGCGGATGGTGCCGGCCAGGACCGGGGCGTCCTGCTCGACGTAGCCGATCTGCGCGCGGAGCGCGTCGCGGTCGATGGCCGTGATGTCGACACCGCCGAGTCGGACGACGCCGGCCTCCGGGTCGTAGAACCGCTCGATGAGGGCGAGGATCGTGCTCTTGCCCGCTCCCGACGGCCCTACCAGGGCGGTGCGCTTGCCGCGCGGCACGGTGAAGGAGACGCCGCGCAGGACGGTGCGGTCGCGCTCGTCCGCTACGGCCGCCGCGTCGGGCACGGCGCCCTCCTCGTAGGAGAACACCACGTCCTCGAAGGAGATGGCCTCCTCCGCCACGCCGGCGCCGAGGCCGCCCGCGGAGGCGTCGCCGTCGCCCTCGATCGGCAGATCGATGATCTCCTGGATGCGGCCGAGGGCGCCCAGCGCCGAGTTCACCGAGGTGATGGCGCCGATGAAGTTGCCGAGCGGCATCACCATCATGAAGAGGAAGAGGATGAACGAGACCAGCTGGGCGATGTCGATCGCGCCGGACGCGACGCGGTAGCCGCCGACACCGAGGACGGCGAGGAAGGCGACCTGCATGGCGATCCCGGCCACCGGCACCACGAGGGCCGAGACGTGCGCGACGCGGATCCCGAGGCGGTACGCCTCCGTCGCGTGCTGGTCGACGACCGCGATCTCGCGATCGGTGGCTCCGGCGGCACGGATCGTCCGGACGGCGCTGATGGCGCGCTCGACGGCCGCGGCCAGATCGCCGACCTTCTCCTGGGCCTTGCGGCTGGCGGTGCGGATGCCGCGGCCGAGGGTCAGCGCGAGCCCGAGGGCCACCGCCACCACCGCCACGATGATCAGCAGCAGCACCCAGTCGATGACGGCCATCGCGATGATCGCGCCGACGAAGACGAGGGAGCCCGCGATCGAGTCGACGAGCCCCTGGGTCAGCACCGCGCGCAGGAGCGTGGAGTCGGAGCCGACGCGCGAGACGAGGTCGCCGGTGCGGCGCGCGTCGAACTCCCGGATGGGGAGGCGCAGCAGCCGCGCGACGAGGCGGCGGCGGCTCGAAAGCACGATCCCCTCGCCGGTGCGCTGGAGCAGGTAGTGCGCGAAGCCCGAGATCAGCCCGGAGGCCACGACCAGGCCGACGAGGGCCCACACCAGCGGGCCGAGATCGAGACCGGACTGGACCCGGGTGATGATCTGGCCGACGAGCAGGGGCTGGCCGAGGCTCGCCGCCGCTCCGAACAGGCTGAGGACCACGACGACCGAGAGGATGCCGCGGTGCTCGAGCAGGTAGGGCACGAGCTGCGAGAAGGAGGCGCGGGGTCCGTCGTCGCGGGAGGGTCGTCGTCCGCCGCGCCGGGAGGTGGTGGTGCTCATCGCCGTCCATTCTGCCCCGTCGTCGCTGCGAGCAGGCCGCCAGAGGGCGGGCCCGGTGCTCAGGGAGGCAGCGGAGACGCGGACGGCCCGCTGGGGGATCCCGACGGGCCGTCCTCCGCAGGGAGTCCTACGAGACGTTGTCGTGGTACGACGCGTTCTTCGTCTCCTTGGAGAGCAGGAGCGCGATCAGCGTCAGCACGGCCGCGGCGCTGAGGTAGAGGCCGACCAGCACGGTGCTGCCGCCCGCCGCCCTCCAGAGCGCGACCGCGATGATCGGCGCGAGGGCCGCTCCGAGGATCGACGCGAGGTTGTACGCCATCGCCGAGCCGGTGTAGCGGACGTTGGTCGGGAACAGCTCGGGGAGGACGGCGCCCATCGGGCCGAAGGTCAGGCCCATCAGCGTGAAGCCGAGGATCAGGACCGCCATGACGCCCGCGAAGCCGGCGCTGAACAGGGGCACGAAGAGCAGGCCGAAGACGAGGATCGCCGCGGTCACCACGAGCAGCGTGCGCCGGCGGCCGAAGCGCTCCGCGAGCGGGCCGGAGACGAGCGTGAAGATCCCGAAGAACACGACGCCGACGATCAGCATGACGAGGAAGTCGTTGCGCGTGTAGCCGAGGCCCGGAACCGCGCCGTCGACGGGCGAGGTGCCGTAGGTCAGCGTGAACGTGGTCATGAGGTAGAAGAGCACGTAGGTCGCCAGCATGATGAAGGTGCCCAGGATGAGCGGGCGCCAGCTGGTGACGAAGACGCGGGCGAGGGGCAGCTTGGCGACCTCGCCCTTCTCGACGACCTTCTGGAACGCGGGCGTCTCGACGAGCTTGAACCGCACGTAGAGCCCGATGATCACGAGCACGGCGCTCGCCAGGAACGGCACGCGCCAGCCCCAGGCCGCGAACGTCTCGTCGCTCATCGTGCTCGCGAGCACCAGGAACAGGACGTTGGCGACGATGAAGCCGATCGGTGCGCCCAGCTGCGGGAAGGTGCCGTAGATGGCGCGCTTGCCGGCCGGTGCGTTCTCGGTCGCGAGCAGCGCGGCTCCGGACCACTCGCCGCCGAGGCCGAGGCCCTGGCAGAAGCGCATCACGACGAGCAGGAACGGAGCGAGGAACTCCCAGCCGGGCGTGAGCGCGGTGGGCAGGCAGCCGATCAGGAAGGTCGCGACGCCCATGGTGAGCAGCGAGGCGACGAGGGTGCCCTTGCGGCCGACGCGGTCGCCGAAGTGGCCGAAGATGATCGACCCGATCGGGCGCGCGATGAACGCGACGCCGAAGACGGCGAAGGAGGCGAGGAGGGCCGTGGCCGGGTCCTCGTTGACGAAGAAGAGCGACGGGAAGACCAGGACGGCGGCGGTCGCGTAGGCGTAGAAGTCGTAGAACTCGATCGAGGTGCCGATGAGGCTGGCGAGGATGACGCGGCCGCGGGAGTTCTGCGGGGCGGCTGCTGGCGCGTCGGAGACGGCGGGAGAAGACATGAGGGAGGGGCTCCGTGTGGACGGCGGCTCCCCCCGAGCCGGCGGGGCGGGGCGTCGATCGGGCGTCGCGGATCGCTGGGGCGAGGGGGAGGAGAGAGGGGTCGCTCGTGACGACCCGACCACTTTACTCCGTGTTCTCCCAGGTTCGTGTGCGGGCGGCCCCAGGACGGGGGCCGCCCGCAGTGGTTCAGCCGCGCAGCGAGCGGAGGAGCAGAGCGGTCGAGACCGCCGCCTCGGCCGCCTCGCGCCCCTTGTCCTCCTTCGAGCCGGGAAGGCCCGCGCGATCGATGCCCTGCTGCTCGGTGTCGAGGGTGAGCACGCCGAAGCCGACCGGCTTGCCGGTCAGGATCGAGACGGTGGTGAGCCCGGAGGTGGCGGCGTCCGAGACGTACTCGAAGTGCGGGGTGCCGCCGCGGATGATCACGCCGAGGGCGACGACCGCGTCGGCCCCCGCCTCCAGGGCCGCCTTCGAGGCGACGGGCAGCTCGAACGAGCCGGGCACGCGCACGAGCGACCAGGACGCTCCGGCCTCGTCGAGGGCTCGGCCCGCTCCGGCGATCAGACCGTCGCTGATCTGCTCGTGCCAGGTGCCCGCGATGACGACGACGCGCAGTCCCGCGCCGTCGAGAGGGGAGGTGGTGGGGGCGCCGCTACCGGCCATTGCTACTCCTTCGTGGTGGCGCCGGCGATCCCGGCGTCGAGGGCGAGGCCGGAGATCCCGGCGTCGAGGGGGTCGTGGTCGAGGACGCTGTCGAGGGTGTGGCCCATGCGGTCGCGCTTGGTCTCGAGGTAGCCCTCGTTGAAGGCGCCGACCCCGACGACGAGCGGCACGCGCTCGGCGACGACGATGCCGCGGTCGGTGAGCTGGCGGACCTTCTCGGGGTTGTTGGTGAGCAGGCGCACCTCGGTGAGGCCGAGGTCCTCGAGGATCCCGACCGCCGCTCCGTAGTCCCGCGCGTCGGCGGGGAGCCCGAGGGCGAGGTTCGCGTCGAGGGTGTCGAGTCCGTCCTCCTGCAGGCGGTAGGCGCGCAGCTTGTTGATCAGGCCGATGCCCCGGCCCTCGTGACCGCGGAGGTAGACGACGACGCCGCCGTCCCGCTGGATCGTGTCGAGGGCGGCGTCGAGCTGGGGCCCGCACTCGCACTTCAGCGAGCCGAACGCCTCGCCGGTCAGGCACTCGGAGTGCACGCGCACCAGGGCGGGCCGCCCCGCGGCGACCTCTCCCGCGAGGATCGCGACGTGATCCGCTCCGGTCTGCCGGTCGCGGTAGGCGCGGATACGGAACGGGCCGTGGGTGGTCGGCACCGTGGTCTCGACCTCGAAGCTCACCCGCGCGCTCTCCGGAACCGCGACCGTGACGGGCACCTCCGCGTCGCAGTGGAACTCCTGCAGGTACGCGATGAGGGCCGCGACCGTGGTCACCGGCACGCCCTCGCGCTCGCCCAAGGCGATCAGGCCGGGCAGCCGCATCATCTCGCCGTCCTCGGCGACGATCTCGGAGATCGCGCCCACGGGGTACAGGCCGGCGAGCTTCATCAGGTCGACCGCCGCCTCCGTGTGCCCGTCGCGCTCGCGCACGCCGCCGTCGACGGCGCGCAGCGGCAGGATGTGGCCGGGGCGGTTCAGGCGGGAGGGGGTCGCCTCGGGGTCGGCCAGCACGCGGAGGGTGTGCGCGCGGTCGGAGGCGCTGATGCCGGTGGAGAGCCGGTCGGCCGCGTCGACGGACAGCGTGTAGGCGGTGCCGCGCGGGTCCTCGTTCTCGACCACCATCAGCGCCAGGGCGAGGCGGTCGGCGATCTCGTTGGTCATCGGCGCGCAGATGAACCCGGAGGAGTGGCGGACCATCCAGGCGATCGTCTCCTGGCTGGCGAGCTGGGCCGAGACGATGACGTCGCCCTCGTTCTCGCGGCCCTCGTCGTCCGCGACGATGATCGGGCGCCCGGCGCGCAGCGCCTCGACGGCCTCGGGGATGGTGGCGAGGCTCATGAGCGGGCCTCCGCGATCGAGCGCAGGGCGAGCATCCGCTCGACGTGGCGGGCCAGGACGTCGGTCTCGATGTTGACCTGATCGCCGATCGCGCGCGCGCCTAGCGTGGTGACGGCGAGCGTCTCGGGGATCAGGGAGACCTCGAACCACTGCTCCGGCTCGGCGGCGGGGCTGATCGCCGAGACGGTCAGCGAGACGCCGTCGACCGCGATCGAGCCCTTGTCGACGACGAGCGGAGCGATCTCCGCCGGCAGCGAGAACCGCAGCACCCGCCAGGCCTCGCCCGGTGCGATCGCGAGCAGCGTCGCCGTGCCGTCGATGTGGCCCTGGACGATGTGGCCGCCGAGCCGGTCGCCGACCAGCGCGGCGCGCTCGAGGTTCACGGGGTCGCCGACGCCCACGGTGTCGAGGGTCGACATCCGCAGGGTCTGCGCCATGACGTCGGCGGTGAAGCCCTGGTCGGTGTGCTCGACCACGGTGAGGCAGACGCCCGAGACCGCGATCGAGTCGCCGTGCCGCACGCCCTCGACGGCGAGGGGCCCGCGGATGCTGAGGCGAATCGCGTCGGCGCCCGCCTCGACGGCGGTCACGACGCCCTTCTCCTCGATGATTCCGGTGAACATCAGTGGGTCTCCATCTGCAGGGCGTGGGGGAGGCGGGCCGGGGTGCCGGCACCGCCCGCGGGGAGGACGTCGGGGCGCGCGGTCACGAGGAGGTCGTCGCCGAGGATCTCGACCGAGCGGAGGGAGAGGCGCCGGGCCCCGCCGATGCTCTCCACGCCGAGATCGCCGAGCGCGACGCGGGGGCCGCCGAGGAGCGCGGGCGCGAGGAACACGAGGTACTCGTCGACCAGTCCGGCGGCGACGAGCGCGGAGGCGAGGGTCGGTCCGGCCTCGACGTAGACGCTGCGGATCTCGGCGGAGTAGAGGTGCGCGAGGACCGCGGCGAGGTCGCGGGTGCGCTCGACCACGACGGCGCGGGGGTGCTCGTGCAGGCGGGCGCCTGGCGGCACGGGGCGCGTGCCGACGACGACGGGCACCGGCTGGTGGGCGAGGAGCTCGCCTCCGTCGCCGCGGGCGGTGAGCGCGGGATCGTCGGCGAGGACGGTCCCGGTGCCGACGAGGATCGCGTCGTGCGCGGCACGCTGCTCGTGCACGCGCTGCCGGGCCGCCGCTCCGGTGATCCAGCGGCTGCTGCCGTCCGCCGCCGCGGTGCGGCCGTCGAGGGTCGAGGCCCACTTGAGCGTGACGAAGGGGCGGTGCAGGCGGGTCGCGGTGAGCCACGGGTGGAGGAACTGCTCTCCCTCCTCGGCGAGCACGCCCTCGATCACCTCGACGCCGGCCTCGCGGAGGGTGCGACCGCCGCCGGCCGAGCGCTCGCCCGGGTCCGGCACAGCGTAGACGACGCGGGAGACGCCCGCCTCGATCAGGGCGCGGCTGCAGGGACCCGTGCGCCCTGTGTGGTCGCACGGCTCGAGCGAGACGACGGCCGTCGCGCCCTCGGCGGCGCCCGCCGCGACGTGCGACAGGGCGTCGACCTCGGCGTGCGCGGTGCCGGCTCCGTGGTGCCAGCCCTCGCCGAGGACGGTGCCGTCGGGCGCGAGGATCACGCAGCCCACGCGCGGGTTGGGTCCGCGGGCGGGCCCGCGCTCGGCGAGCGCCAGCGCCCGGCGCATCGCGTGCTCGTAGTCGATCGTCATTCCCGGTTCTTCCGTTCGTCGCCGAACTCCGGGGTCTCGATCGACGGTGCGCGGGCACCGTCGCTCAGCATCGCGCGGTGATGCGCGACGCTCGTGCTGCCTCTCCTCCGGACTTTCACCGTCGGTCCTGGAGTTCCACCAGGTCAACCGCCGCCCCTCTCGAGGGGCTGCGGCTCGCGGACTGTGACCGCCGGTTCGGAATTCCCACCGACCCCGGAGCACGTGCTGTCCGGTCAGCCTACTCACCCGCCGCCCGGAGGGAGCCTCCGCGCGTCACACTCCCGGCGCACGGTCGGCTCCGTGCGTCCCGGAGCCCGTCGGCGCTGCGGTCGCCCGTCGTCTCCGCACGGTGGACGGCCGCGCTGCGTCCCCTCCGTCGATCACTCTTCGTTTGCCGTAGATGTCGGTTGCATCCCAAATTGGATAGTCCGATCGTTCGACTCCGGTTGGCGTATACCGGCCGGGCTGGTCAGAAACGGAATGTCCTCCACCGGCGACGGAGATTTTCGCCGCTCAATGGCGCGACGAGAATCTCCGTCGATCGAGGCTCCGAGGTCAGCTCTCCCGCTCCTCCGCGCGCATGCGCCTCCTAGCGCGTCGAGCTACCTCCACGGTAAAAGCAGTGAGGACCAGTCCCGTTCCAGGCCCGACGAAGGGCGTGAGAACGGCGCGTGCATCGGTGAACCAGAACAGAAGCAATAGAACCGCTGTACCGCCGAACAGCAGAAGCGCCAATCCTCCAAGGATGGGATTGCGCAATTCTCGGCGCATCGCCCGACTGAGATCGTGATCAGAGGCCATTGAATCTCCTTCGCTGTTCTTCGCGCGCTCTAACAGCGCTGGATGACCGGGTGCAGAGAGCCACCTATAGTGAGGTAGCGTGCGCCGAGGCACTGGCCAGAGTTGTTCGCTTGAACTGCGGCGACGTGGAATACGGCGCCGTAAGCGCCGCACACCGCTCCGAGGGGGGCGAATGCGGCCGTCATTGATCCGCACAGTAATCCTGCCGCTGCTGCGGTAGATTGCGACGCGGTTTTCGTCTCGGTTCTGTTGAGCATGATTGTACAGAATGCGATGTCACAGGCGAGGCTGGGGTCGGCGACCACGGGATAGGATGCGCCCGTGTGATGCACTCTCTGCACCAGCGTGCCGCCGTCGATCGAGAAACTGGTCCTGACAGGAGCGCCGGTGGAATCTGAGGCCCAGGCCGGATTTATGAAGTTGACGGTCCGTCCGTGTGAATCCTTCACCGCAACCGAGTGGTCGATGAACTCAAGGATGGCGGGTTCTCCATCCACGGTCACGTCGAATCTGTAATCAGATGGGGCTGCCTGGTCCTTGATGAGAGCAAAGCCCGCATTGAGAACATGGCCTGCCCCTGTGAACGCGTAATCGTATGAGTCGCTCATGTTGTAGACGAGCGCGCCTGAAGGCCCGACGCTCGCCGATCAGACAGCGGTTCCTGGAGTGATGCCGACGCTGTGGTTCCTGTATTCGACCGTGAGGCCGGACTTCGTCGAGAGGGAGCCGCTCGGCTCCAGGTGCTCTGATTCGGAGCTTAGTCGAGCGGCGCGTTCACTGGAGGCGGCGATAGGCGTGAGCAAGCCGAAAGATTGCATTGTCGATTCTGCTGTTCGGGTCGCTGTGACGACTCCCGGATCGGCCGTCGCAGGTGTCGCGACCAATGAAGTGAAAGCAAGTACGGTGCCCATGAGCAGCGCTCGAACCGATCTTCTGGTGCCTGGCAAGAACATCTCCTTCTCTCAACGTCATCTTTGACACCAGTCACAATTGCAGGGTTATCGCAGATCATCAATGATCGGGCGGGTTCCAGAAGTCCGATGGCGCGTTCGGAGGACCATTCGCCTAATGGTGTCCTCGGCGGGTCGCTCTCGTCGAGTCCCGCGCGACGGAGGGCGCTCGGTTCAGTTCCGGTGCTCGTCCACCCAGCGCGGGAACGGGTCCGCGTACTCCGCCCAGGCGGCCGGGCCGGCCAGCAGCTCCTCGGGGGTGAGCAGGCAGCTCTGCAGGACGGCGGTCAGCCTCCCGGTGTCCAGGCCGGTCCCGAAGAAGGCGAGCTCCTGGCCCAGAGGCGCGTCCTCGTCCCAGCTGAGCAGGCTCGTCGGATCCAGGGTCAGCACGTCGCCCGCGACCGACCACGAGCCGACCCGGTCGGCGCGGGTCGCCAGACGCACCAGGCCGCGGGAGCGGAGGATGCGCCCCACCTTCTCCGCCACCAGCTCCCCGTGCACGGCCGCGCTGAGGCGGCCGGGGTGGAAGGGCAGCGGATCGCGGAAGACGAACTCCTGCACCGTCGTTCCCGCGAGCCGTCGGCGGGAGGTCCCGTTGAGGGCGCACTGCCAGCCCATCGAGGAGGCGATCGCGTGCGCGCGCCGGAGATGGAGCCTCCGGGGCTCCGCCGGGTGCTCGCCGACGGGGACGAGGTCGGCGGAGGGGGCGAGCGCTCGCAGGATGTCGCGGACGAGCGCGGTCCGCTCGGGGTCGCTCTCGGAGAGGGGCTCGGCGAGGGCGATGAGGCTCGAGAACTCCAGGCGGGTGGCGAGGCGCTCCGCCGAGTCGAAGGAGGGGCCCGCGCCGCCGCAGAGCACGCGCAGGATCTCCTCCGTCGACGTCACGGCGACCACGTCGAGGATCGCGATGCGGGTGTCGGCGGGATGCCGCTGCGCGCAGAGGTGCTCGAGCACGAGTCCGATCTCGAGCGGGTCGGCCTGGCCATCGAGGGCGACGACCGTGTGACCGCGGTGGCCGTCGTCGGCGTCGGCCGCGAGGCGCCGGTGGAGCTCCTCGGCGAGAGCGGGACCGTCGGCGCCGGGCGGATCGACCTCGAAGGCGATCCGGGACTCGGGCCTGCCGGCGAGGAGCGCGGCGGTCCGCCCGGCGTCCCGGGGGTCGGTCGCGCTGACGAGGGTGACGGCGAGGACGGGGGGTGCGGGGTGCTGGGGCTCCATGAACCGCTACTCTATCGATAACAGTTCTCATTAACGACAGGAGCATCCGTGAAGGTCCGCAACTCCCTCAGGTCGATGAAGGCACAGCCCGGATCGCAGGTCGTCCGCCGCCGGGGCCGCGTCTTCGTGATCAACAAGCTGAACCCGCGCTTCAAGGCCCGTCAGGGCTGAGCGCCGACCGGAGGGTGCGAGCCCTCCCGTCGCGCACGGCCTCAGTGCTCGTCGTAGTGGCCGGAGTGAGCGGCGTGCTTGTGGCCGTCGTGGACGAAGTCGACGTGGTCGTCGTGCTGCACGGTCTCGTGCCCGCAGGCGTCGCCGTGCTCGTGGTCGGCGGTCGAGTGCTCGGCCTCCGACTCGTGCTCGTCGTAGTGGTCGCCGTGCAGGGCGTGGTGGTGCGTGCCGTGGACGTAGTCGACGTGGTCCTCGTGCTGCACGGCCGGGTGGCCGCAGCCCTCGCCGTGCTCGTGCTCGGTGACGGGGTGCTCGGCGTGGAGATCGGTGGTGCTCATTGTGCTGCCTTTCCGGATGCGGGGGCCGCGGACGCGACGGGCTCCAGTCGACCAGATCCATAAACGCATTGCAATGGATGCGCCTAATCGAGAGCGATCATCGTTCCCGACAGGGACGGAGGTCACCCCTCCAGGGCGTGCCGGACAGCGTCGTCGACGATGTGCGTGACGTGGGTGTCGGCGACGGAGTAGTGCGCCTCGCGGCCCACGCGCTCGACCGCGACCAGCCCGGCGGTGCGGAGCATCCGCAGGTGCTGCGAGACCAGCGGCTGCGAGAGCCCGGTCACCTCGGCCAGCCGCCCGACCGTCGACGTCTCCTCGGCGAGGGCCCGGAGCAGGCGCAGCCGGGAGGAGGAGGACAGCACCTTGAAGAGCTCGGCGGCGGGTTCGAGGTCCTCGGTCATCTGCTCATGTAAGCAGAGGTGCATGCGCCGTGTCCGCGCGGCGCCCCGCGCGCCTCCGGCTACCCTCGGTGCGATGGACGAGGACAGGTACGGGCAGGACGTGCTCGCCGGCGACTGGCGCGCCCGCGGCAGGGTCGAGGTGGCGGTGGTCGAGGCCGAGCGCGATCTGGTGGTCGAGGAGGTCGCCTCCGGCTTCGTGGGTGCCGTGCTCGGCGTGGAGCTGCGGATGGTGCGGCTGGAGGACCGGTTCGGCAAGGTCCGCGTGTTCCCGCTGGGGCCCGGGTTCCTCCTCGAGGGGAAGCCCGTGTCGCTGAAGGCGCCCGGGCTGAAGCGCGACGCCGGCCTCGGTCGCGCGCGCTCCGCCTCCGGCTCCTTCCACGTCGCCGACGCGAAGGCGCGGGTCGCCCTGCCCAGCCGCATCTACGTCGAGGGCCGGCACGACGCCGAGCTGGTCGAGAAGGTCTGGGGCCACGACCTGCGGGTCGAGGGCGTCGTCGTCGAGTACATCGAGGGCGTCGACAACCTCGACGAGCTGGTGCGAGAGTTCCGGCCCGGTCCGGGCCGCCGCATCGGCGTGCTCGTCGACCACCTGGTGCGCGGCTCGAAGGAGTCGCGGATCGCCGAGCAGGTCGCCGCCGGTCCGCACGGCGCCCACGTCCTCGTCGTCGGCCACCCCTACATCGACGTCTGGCAGGCCGTGAAGCCCGGCCGGATCGGCCTGGAGCGCTGGCCCGAGATCCCTCGCGGAACCGAGTGGAAGCACGGGATCTGCGAGGCGCTCGGCTGGCCGCACGAGGAGCAGGCCGACATCGCGCGCGCCTGGCAGCGCATCCTCGGCCGGGTGCGGACCTTCCAGGACCTGGAGCCGGCGCTGCTGGGCCGGGTCGAGCAGCTCATCGACTTCGTGACGGAGCCCGCATGACCCGGCGCGCGGGGCTCGGCCTCGCCCTCGACGCCGTGCTCGTCCTGGTCTTCGTGCTGATCGGCCGCGGGAGCCACGACGAGGGGTCGGCGCTGATCGGCCTGCTCACCACGCTCTGGCCGTTCCTGGCGGCGCTCCTGCTCGGCTGGGTCGTCACGCGCTCGTGGCGCTCCCCGGACCGGATCGTGCCCGCCGGGCTCGTCGTCTGGGCGGTGACCGTCGCGGGCGGGATGCTCCTGCGGATCGCCTCCGGGCAGGGCGTGCAGTGGAGCTTCGTGATCGTGACGGCCGTCGTGCTGGCCGTGTTCCTCCTCGGCCGCCGCGCTCTGACGCGGCTGATCGCCCGCCGGCGCTAGGCGGACCGGCGGCTCAGCCCACCCGCACCCCGAAGTGCTCCGCGAACAGCGGCAGCAGCAGGCTGAGCTGCAGCTCGGAGAGGGTGGCGCCGCGGAGGCCGTCCAGCCCGGTGAGCACGTGCAGCTCGGCGCCGCGCAGATCGAGGTGCTCGATCCGGGCCCGGGAGAGATCGAGGGAGCGGACGTCGCAGTCGACCAGGCGCAGCCGCGTGCCGGTCGCACCCGCCAGGTCGAGCTCGTCGATCGTGCAGCGCTCGAGCAGCACGTCGCGCACCGCGGCGCCGCGGAGGTTCAGGTAGCCGAGCTTGCAGTCGGCCACGCGCACCTGCTCCCAGGTGCTCTCGTAGAGCTCGGCCGAGCCCAGCCGCGAGGCGAGCAGCTCGACGGATCGGAGCCGGCTCCGCGGCGCCGAGAGCCCGGGGACGTCCAGCCGCTCGAGCCGCGACTCCGCGATCGACGCGGCCCGCAGCTGGGCGCCGTCCAGGACCACTCCCTCCAGCGCGCACTCGCTGAAGGAGGCCGCGGTGAGATCGGCGCCGGTGAGGTCGGTGCCGGCGAAGCGCAGCCCTTCGGCGTGCTCCCGGGCGCCCGTGTCCCCGGCGTACCCCTCGGCGAGGCCGTCGAGGAGGAGGGGGTCGAGCCGGGGAGGAGCGGTCGCGTCGCGCACGCGGCGAGCCTAATGCTGGCACCATGGCGGCATGCCCCGCCTGCTCGCCGTGTGCCGCGTCGCCCGCCTCCTGCCCGACTCCGGCACGGTCGGCGCGACCGCGATCGACAAGCGGCCGGTCGAGGGTCCCGTCGGAGTGCGCGACCTGGGCCTCTACGGCGACGTGCAGGCCGATCGCGCGCACCACGGCGGCCTCGACAAGGCGCTCTACGCCTACTCCGACGAGGACGCGCTCTGGTGGGCGGAGCGCCTGGGGCGGCCGCTGGCCGCGGGGATGTTCGGCGAGAACCTGCGGATCGCGGGCCTCGACGTGAGCGGAGCCGTGATCGGCGAGCGCTGGCGGATCGGCGAGGCGGTCGAGGTCGAGGTGACGATGCCGCGGACGCCGTGCGCGACGTTCCAGCGGGCCCTCGGAGAGCCCCAGTGGGTGAAGCGCTTCGCCGACGAGGGGCGCACCGGCGCGTACCTGCGGGTGCTGCACCGCGGATCGGTGGAGGCGGGCGACGCCGTCGAGGTGCTGAGCCGGCCCGGGCACGGCGTCCCGGTCGACCGCTGGTACCGCGAGCACAGCCCGGCGGACGCGCAGGCGCTCCTCGAAGCGGAGGAGGCGGGTGCGCTCCGGCCGGCTCCGGCGCTGCGGGCGTCGATCGAGCGGGCGCTCGTCTGACCCGGTCTACTCCCCGCGCGCCTCGCGCTTGAGGCGGCGCTTGACCGCTCGCTCCGTCAGCACCGTCAGGTAGTCCTGCACGGGCCGGTCCTGCAGGTCCGCGAGCTCCTCGCGCACGAGCGGCGCGACCTGCTCCTCGGAGTGGTCGGGGAACTTCTTGCGCACGTTCGCGGTCACGTCGCGCACCACCTGGTCGAGATCGAAGTCGGTCGTCATGCGGTGATCCTGGCCCCTCCAGGTGAACAGGAGGGGCGCGGAGCCCACGGCCCCGCGCCCCTCCTCCGTGCCGATGGTCAGCTCGCGGCGACGGCGATCTCGTTCGGCGTGACGTCGAGCTCGCCCGTGGCGACGACCTCTCCCGTGGTGAGGTCGACGGCGTGGATGCTGTCGGCGGCAGGGTCGGTCACGTAGGCGATGTCCCCGGCGACCGTGATAGCGGGGTGCGGGTCCTGCCACTCGACCGGGCTCTCCCAGGCGTCGACGACGGGGTAGGAGGCGGTCAGCTCCCCGGTCTCGGGGTCGAGCACGTGGATAGCGCCGTCCGAGGCGATCATGTACGCCAGATCGTCGGGGCCGCGGGCGACGCCGCGGAAGGTGTACTCGACGCCCTCGGGCAGGTCGACGACGTCGAGGGTCTTCGCCTCGGTGTCGATCAGCGCCACGCGGTGCAGGAGGTAGCCCTCGGCGTCGCGGTCGTCCTTGTAGTCGCCGACGATGATCGGGCTGGTCTCGCTGACCCAGGCGTTGCCCATGCGGCCGTACGGCTGGTCCGGCGCCTCGAGCTTCGTGATCTCGCCGCCGTCGTAGACCAGGGCGCCGTTCTCGCAGCCGAAGACGACGACCTCGTTCTCGGCCGTGCCCTCTCCGTGGACACCGGGGCACTGGTCGTTCGTGGCCGTCACGGCGCCGGAGGCGTCGCGCACCTCGATGCCCTTGCGCCCGTCGGCGTCACCGACCGTGGTGAGGAAGGTGCCGTCCTCGAGGACGATCGAGACGCCGTGGTGCGCCTCGACGCCCGGGATGGTCTCGGTCTCGGGCATCCCGTCCGAGGACGCCAGGTCGGCGGTCTCGAGGACGGTCGTGTCGCTCGTGCCGTCGGCGTAGAGGACGGTCTTCCCGGCGTGCCGGACGACGTGGCCCGGGGTGTCCGCGGGGAAGACGATGTCCGTCAGCTCCGGCTCGCCGCTGGTGCCGGCGGCGGTGTCGAGGAGCTGGAACCCCTCGCTCATGGTGACCATGACGTGGCGGTCGTCGCCGGCGGGGTTGAGGCGGGTGAACTCCTCGGAGTCCATGTCCGCGACGGTCTCGAGGGTCTCGCCGTCGAGGACGAGGATGCCGCCCTCGTAGGCGACGGCGACGCGGGCGCCGGCGGCCGCCGCGGCCTCGGTGGCCGGTGCGGTGGACGCCGAGGACTCGGCGGCCGGGGTCGAGCTCGACGAGCAGGCCGCGAGGACCGTGATCGAGCAGGCGGCGATCAGGCCGAGGCCCGCCCGCCGGACGTGGGGATTCTGCATGGGTGCTTCTTCTTCCTGGTGGTGGATCGGAGGGCTCACGGGGAGAGCCCGGTGGCGATGCGCTGTGTGTTGACGCGCATCATGGCGAGGTAGTCGGGAGCGCCGCCCTCGGGCCCCGTCAGGGACTCCGTGAACAGTTCGACCACCTCCACGCGGATGTCGGCCTCGCTCGCGAGCGCCTGGACCAGGCGGTCGGGAGACGAGGACTCCGCGAAGATCGTGGGGACGCCGGTCTGCTCGACCGCGTCGACGAGATCGGCGAGGTCGGAGGCGGACGGCGCCGCGAGGGTCGTGCCTCCGGGGATGACGGCGCCGACGACGTCGAAGTCGAAGCGGTCGGCGAGGTACCCGAAGACGTGGTGGTTGGTGACGAGGGCGCGGCGCTCGGCGGGGATCGCGGCGAACGCCGCGGCCATCTCGGAGTCGAGCCGCTCGAGCTCGGCGCGGTAGCCGGCCGTCCGGTCCCGGACGGCTGCCGGATCGACGCCGTCGAGCGCGGCGAGCACGGGCCCGAGGGAGTCGACGACGTCGATCATCCGGCCGGGGTCCGTCCAGAAGTGCGAGTCCGGGCTCCCCTCCGCGTCGCCCTCGCTGTAGTCGAGGACGTCGACGGCGTCGCCGGCGACGAACGCGGGGACGTCCTCACCGGAGGCCTCGTCGAGGTGCTGCTGCAGGCCCTCCTCGAGTCCGAGCCCGTTCGAGACGACGAGGTCGGCGGAGCGCAGGCGCGCCGCCTCCTGCGCCGAGATCTCGAAGGAGTGCGGGTCGGCGTCGGGCTTCATCAGCGTGACGACCTGCGCCTCGTCGCCGACGAGCTCGCCCACGACGTCGCCGAGGATGTTGGTGGAGACGATGACGAGGGGCCTCTCGTCCTCCTCCGCGGACGTGCAGCCCGACAGGAACAGGACCGCCGCGGCGGAGGCGAGGGCCCAGCCGCGCCTCATCGGCCCGTCTCCGCCATGAAGGCCGGCTCGGTGGCGGTCTCGAAGGTGCGGGCGAGGCGCGCGCCGTCCGCGTAGTCGATCTCGTGCAGCTTCCGCTCGGCGGGCGCGCTGAGGTAGGCCCGCTGCTGGTCGGCGATCAGGACGGGCCGCGAGCCGTCCGCGGTCGTGTCCGCGACGAGGGGCGCGGTCTCGGCGAGGACCGCGCCGTCGGAGCCGTCGAGCACCAGCACGCGGCCGTCGGCGGCGAGGGCGAGGACGGTCTCGTCCGCGTCGTCCACCGCGGTGACCTGCGCCAGCGGGGCGGGAGAGGGGAGGAGGCTCCAGGAGCGCTCCCGGGTGTCGAGGAGCCAGATGCCCGCGTCCCCGGCGAGGCCGGCGACCGTGGGGCGGCCCTCACGGTTGTCGAAGGAGGCGGCGGGTGGCGCGGTGGTGCCGGCGGGGTAGGGGATCCGCTCGACGATGAGCTCCTCGTCCTCGATCGACGCCAGGAGTGCGCCGTCGGAGCAGCCGATGACGGCGCCGACGCGGGTGGTGATCGTCCCGGCGGGGTCGGGGCAGGCCTCGCGGAGGCCCGTCGGCTCGCCGTCCGAGTCGTAGCCGGCGACGGCCGCTCCGGATCCGGACCCCTCGGTCACCAGTGCGGACGAGCCGACGGGCACGACCATCCCGGGTCCGGGCTCGACGTCCTTCCGGAACCGCTCGACGATCGCGCCCTTCGACAGCGCCTCGGTGTCGAGGAGGACCGCCTCGCCGGTGTCGGGGAAGAAGAGTCCGGTTCCGCCGGTGGTCGAGAGGTTCGTCGTGGCGACGACGGCCGTCCCGGAGCCCTCGACCGTGCCGATCAGGCGGGGGTCCGCGCGGTAGTAGTGGAAGTGGTCGACGTGGTCCCAGGTCCACACGCCGCTGTCGACGATCTCGACGCCCGCATCGGTCTGGGCGAAGAGGTAGCGGCCGTCGGTCGTCATCGCGCTGGGTGCGCCGATGGTGCCGAGGCCGGTGACCGTCTCGTCGAGGAGGTCGAGGTGCGACACGGCGCCCGACGGGTCGATCGACGTCAGCCCCAGGCGCGGCTCGGCGAGCTCGGCGGCATTCGCGACGGCGCCGTGGCCGGAACCCGTGTCGTCCGCGGCCGGCGCGGAGGCATCGGTCGAGCAGGCGGCCAGGCCCAGCGCGAGAGCGCCCAGGAGGACGGTGGAGGCGGTGGTTCGGGAGTGCACGGAGTCCTTTCGAGGGTGAGCGGGGGAGGAGCGGTGCCGGCAGGGCCTCATGCGGCGACCGGCTGAGGGCCCGACCGGGACGCGAGGGCCGACGCGGCCGAGCGGACCGCCCAGGACACCGCGGCGACCGCGATGGCCGTGCCGGCGACCGAGGCGCCCGCCGCCGTGGCCGCGTGCCAGGAGACGAGCAGGCCGACGAGCACGGAGGCCGCGCCGAGGATCGACGCGAGCAGCATCCGGGTCGGGATGCGCGTGGTCCAGTGACCGGCGGCCACCGCGGGAGCCAGCAGGAGCCCGACGACGAGGAGCGAGCCGACCGCCTGGTAGGAGGCGACGACGGCGAGAGTCACCAGGCCGACCAGCGCGGCCTGAGCCGAGCGCGGACCGAGGCCGAGCACCGCGGCGATGCGCGGATCCAGCGCCAGGGCGACGAGCGGGCGGTGGAAGGCCGCTGCGACGAGGAGGCCGACTCCGGCGGCGGCGGCGAGCAGCCCGATGTCGACGGGAGTGATCGCGAGGATGTCGCCGAAGAGGATCGAGGTCGCGTCCGTGGCGAAGCTGCCCGAGTGCGAGATCACGATGACCCCCAGCGCCAGCATGGCGACGAAGAGCAGGCCGATGCTGGTGTCGTAGGACAGTCGTCCGCGCCGCTGCAGGGCCGCGATGCCGAGGCTCATCAGCACCGCGCTGGCTGCGCCGCCCACGAGGACGGGCGCGCCGAGCACCGTCGCGAGGGCGACGCCGGGGAGCATCCCGTGGGCGAGCGCCTCGCCGAGGAAGGCCATCCCGCGGAGGACCACCCAGGTGCCGACGACGCCGCAGAGGACCGCGACGAGGACGCCGCCGAGGAGGGCGCGCTGGAGGAAGTCGAGAGCGAACGGCTCGAGGATTCCGGCGAGGAGGCTGGGCATGGTGCCCGACCGTACACGATAATGAGAACAGTTATCACACCTGTACGCTCGTCGGGATGGACGTCTCACCCCTGCCCGAGCCCCCGGTCCGCCTCCGAGGCGCTCACGTCGACTTCGGCTCCCGCCGCGCTCTCGCGGGGGTCGATCTCGACGTCGCCGCGCGCTCGCTGACCGTGATCGCCGGGCCGAACGGCGCCGGCAAGTCGACGCTCCTGGAGGTGATCGCGGGAGTGCGTCCACTGACGTCCGGCACGCGGGACGTCACCGGAGCGATCGCCTTCGTGCCGCAGCGGGCGTCGATCCCGGACCTCCTCCCGGTGACGGTGCGCGACGTGGTCGCGGTGGGCACCTGGGGCCGGCTTGGCCGCCTCCGCCGCAGCGACGCGCGCGCGGCGGACGCGATCGCCACCGCGCTCGAGCGGATGGAGATCGCCGCGCTCGCCCGGGAGCCCTTCGCGGTGCTCTCCGGCGGTCAGCGGCAGCGGGCGCTCCTCGCCCAGGGGCTCGCCCGCGGGGCCGGCCTGCTGCTCCTGGACGAGCCCACCACCGGCCTCGACTCGGCGAGCGCGGAGCGGATCCGGTCGGTCCTGCGCGCGGAGGCGGACCGCGGCGCGACCGTGGTCTGCGTCTCGCACGACCCCTACGTGCTGGCCGATGCCGACCGCGTCGTCGGACTCGTCGACGGGGCCCTCGCTCCGGCGGACCGATCCGTCACCCGCGGCCCGTGAGGCCGGGGGCGCACGGGCCGTCCGTGACGGATCGCACCTGAGCGACGGGCCGCGGGCTGGGAGGATGGGGGGATGACCTCGACGCTGCTCGACCGGATGCCGACGCCCGACGCGGACGGGCGCGTCGACGACGACGCGGTCTACCTGGCCTTCACCGAGTGGGCGGAGTCGCGCGGCCTCCCGCTCTACCCGGCGCAGGACGAGTCCATGCTCGAGATCGCCTCCGGCTCCAACCTGATCCTCTCGACGCCCACCGGCACCGGGAAGTCGCTCGTCGCGATCGGCGCGCACGCCGCGGCGCTCGCCTCCGGACGCCGCAGCTTCTACACGGCGCCGATCAAGGCGCTCGTCTCCGAGAAGTTCTTCGCGCTGGTCGACGTCTTCGGCGCCTCCAACGTCGGGATGGTCACCGGCGACTCCTCGGTGAACGCCGACGCGCCGATCATCTGCTGCACGGCCGAGATCCTCGCGAACCTCGCGCTCCGGCACGGCGAGGACACCCCGGTCGACCAGGTCGTGATGGACGAGTTCCACTTCTACGCGGACCCGGCGCGCGGCTGGGCGTGGCAGGTGCCGCTGCTCACCCTCCCGCACGTGCAGTTCGTGCTGATGTCGGCCACCCTCGGCGACGTGACGGCGCTCGCCGCCGACCTCAGCCGCCGTACGGGCCGGGAGACCGCCCGGGTCACCGGCGTGGAGCGCCCGGTGCCGCTGCACTACTTCTACGAGATCGCGCCGATCCACGACTCCATCGAGGAGCTGCTCTCGACGAACCAGTCGCCGGTCTACGTCGTGCACTTCTCGCAGGCGGCCGCTCTCGAGCGTGCGCAGGCGCTCACCAGCGCGAACATCGCCACCCGCGAGCACCGCGACCGCATCGCCGAGGTGATCGGCGGCTTCCGCTTCACCACCGCGTTCGGCAAGACCCTCTCCCGGCTGCTCCGGCTGGGGATCGGCGTGCACCACGCGGGCATGCTGCCGAAGTACCGCCGCCTGGTCGAGCAGCTCGCACAGCAGGGCATGCTGCGCGTGATCTGCGGCACGGACACCCTCGGCGTCGGCATCAACGTCCCGATCCGCACCGTGCTGCTCACCGCGCTGACCAAGTACGACGGCACCCGGACCCGCCAGCTCTCGGCCCGCGAGTTCCACCAGATCGCCGGCCGCGCCGGTCGCGCGGGGTACGACACCGCCGGGACCGTGGTCGTGCAGGCCCCCGAGCACGAGTCCGAGAACCGGAAGGCTCTCGACAAGATGGGCGACGACCCGAAGAAGCGGAGGAAGTGGGTCGCCAAGCGCGCGCCGCAGGGCTTCGTCAGCTGGGGCGAGCCGAGCTTCCGCAAGCTCGTCGACGCTGAGCCCGAGACGCTGACCTCGCACATGACGATCACCTCGGCGATGCTGCTGAACGTGATCGCCCGCGGCGGCGACGCCTACGCGAACGTGCACGCCCTGATCTTCGACAACCACGAGCCGTGGAAGCGGCAGCTGCAGCTCGCCCGCCGGGCGCTCGGTATCTACCGGACGCTGCGGGAGGCAGGAGTGGTCGAGCAGAGCGTCGGCGCCGACGGCGTGACCCGCATCCGCCTGACCGTCGATCTGCAGCCGAACTTCGCGCTCAACCAGCCGCTCTCGCCGTTCGCGCTGGCCGTGTTCGACGTTCTCGACCCGGAGTCTCCGAGCTTCGCGCTCGACGTGATCTCGGTGCTCGAGGCGACCCTCGACGACCCGCGCCCGATCCTGGGGGCCCAGCAGTTCCAGGCCCGCGGCGAGGCCGTCGCCGCGATGAAGGCCGAGGGGATCGAGTACGAGGAGCGGATGGAGCTGCTCGAGTCCGTCACGCACCCCAAGCCGCTCGAGGAGCTCCTCGAGGCGACCTTCGAGACCTACACCGCGGCGCAGCCGTGGGTGAAGGACTTCGAGCTCTCGCCGAAGTCGGTCGTGCGCGACATGTACGAGCGGGCGATGTCCTTCGGCGAGTACACCGCCTTCTACAAGCTCTCCCGCTCGGAGGGACTGGTGCTGCGCTACCTGTCCGACGCGTTCCGCGCGGCCCGGCAGACCATCCCCGACGAGCTGAAGAACGAGGAGCTGCACGACCTGATCGAGTGGCTGGGCGAGCTCGTGCGCCAGGTCGACTCCTCGCTGGTCGACGAGTGGGAGGAGCTGGTCAATCCGGCGCTCCACGCGGCGGACCAGGCGATCGTGCCGCCCGCTCCGCGCCGCCTCACCGCGAACCACCGCGCCTTCCGCGTGCTGGTGCGCAACGAGATGTTCCGCCGGGTGACCCTCGCCGCCCTCGACGACCACGAGGCGCTCGGCGAGCTCGACGCCGCCGCCGGCTTCGACGCCGACGCGTGGGGCGCCGCGCTGGACGACTACTACGACGAGCACGACAGCATCGGCATCGGGCCCGACGCCCGGGGGCCGAAGATGCTGCTCGTCACGGAGGAGCCGACGCAGTGGCTCGTGCGGCAGATCCTCGACGATCCGGCCGGCGACCACGACTGGGGGATCTCGGCGACCGTCGACCTCGCCGAGTCGGACGAGCAGGGTGCGGCCGTCGTCCGCGTCACCTCGGTCGGCCGCCTGGACTGATCAGCGGCCGCGCTTCTCCCGGCGCTGCATCTCGGCGGCGATGTCAGCCTCGGTGATCTCCTTGCGGGCGGGACCCCAGATCGACGCGGCCTGGCCGACGACGCCGATCCCGATCCCGATCATCGGCCAGATCGGCCAGAAGTAGCCGTCGGCCCCTGTGCCGACCCAGACGGCGGTCGTGATCGCCGAGACGCTCGCCCATCCGCCGAGCGATCCCAGGAAGTCGCGGCGCCGCTTGACCTCGCGCACGGCGAGCGCGCGCTCGGCGTCCTCGACGCGGGCGGTCTCCACCTCCTCGCCGGAGGCGGCCGCCGGGACGACCTCCGCGGACCGGTCTCGCCGGGCGGACGGATCCGGAGTTCCCCACTCGTTCGTCATGCGGCCAGCCTACGCACGGGCCGTCGGCAGCGGTACGCGGGCTTCAGGGGGCGGCCGCCTGCTCCGGCTGGCAGTGCGGGCACCACCAGGTGCGGCGCTGCTCGGGGTCGTCGCGGACCTCGTCGCGGACGAGCACCGTCGTGCCGCAGCGCAGGCACGGGCGCCCGGCGCGCCCCGCGACCCAGTGCCGCTCGCCGCGGCGGGTGTCACCGGTGGTGGTCTGGAACATCCCCGGGATCGTGCCGGAGGCGCGGAGGCCTCTCGCCGCGGTCGCCACGAGGGCGCGGACGTCGAGGGAGCCGATCGGCCGCCAGGGCCAGACCCCGCGGAGGAAGCAGGCCTCGTTGGCCCAGAGGTTGCCGAGGCCCGCGAGGCAGCGCTGGTCGAGGAGTGCGGCGACGACGGGCCGGTCCGGGAGGCGGGAGAGGCGCCGGACGGCCTCGTCGGCGTCCCAGTCCGCGCGGAGCGGGTCGGGCCCGAGGTGCCCGACGGCGCGCGGCTCGTCGCGGGTGGCGAGGAGCTCGACGACCGGGAGGTCGATGCCCCACACGGTCGAGTCGTCGTCGAGGCGGAGGCGGACGCGGACGTCCTTCTGCACCGAGCGGGGGACCGCTCGGCCGGGAGCGGTCACGGTCCAGGAGCCCTGCATCCGCAGGTGGGTGTGCAGGGTCGTTCCGCCGGAGAAGCGGGTGAGGAGGTGCTTGCCGTGGGTGTCGTGCTCGAGGATCCTCAGCCCGGCGAGGGAAGTGCCGGCCGCGTCCCCGGAGCGCAGCTCGCCCTCGAGGACGGTGCGACCGTCCGCCGCCCGCCTGAGGCGGGCGGCGAGACGGTGCACACTGTCTCCCTCGGGCATCCCCGAACTCTAGGAGCCGGAGCTCGTCGAGGTCAGGGGTCGCGCGGGATCAGGCGCCGCGGTACGCCTGCTTGTAGACGCGCTCGGTGCCGTCGGGCGCGGTGACCTCGATGGTCGCCGTGCCGGCCTTGATGGGCTTGAAGACGGTCACGGTCTTCACCGTGAACGACTGGCCGGGCTTGACCGTCTTCTTCGTCTTGCTGCCGTACGCCGTCGTGATCTCGATCGAGACCGTCTCGTCGCCGTTGTTCACCGCCGACACCGTCAGCGTCCGCACGACGGCGAGGCGCTTGGTGGAGGCGGTGGTCGCGACGTCGATGACCGTGACGGGCTCGGGCTCCGGGTCCGTCTGGGTCTCGGGCAGGTCGAGGCCGACGACGACCGGGTCGTGGTCGCTGGAGCGGTACGCCGAGGTGTCGTAGAAGATCGTCGCGTTGTAGTCGTAGCGGCTGTACTCCAGTGCCACGGACTCGCCGCTGTTGATGTTCCAGGTGTCGACCCCGGTGACCGTCCTGTCGGCCGCGGGCGAGGCGAAGACGTGATCCAGCGAGCCGACCGCGCCGTCGAACGAGTACGAGTACTTGCCGTCCTTCGCACCCTGGTCGATGTAGCCGGCGTCGGTGATCACCTTCACCGGGTCCTCCTTCGAGTAGGCGTTGAAGTCGCCCAGCAGGTAGACGAGCTCGGTGGCCTTCTCGGTGCGGAGGCGGTCGGCGAAGGCGACGAGGGCGGTCGCCTGCTTCACGCGCGAGGCGTTCGAGGCGCCCTGGCCGTCGCCCTGGTCGGCGTCGGCGCCGGATCCGGAGCCCTTCGACTTGAAGTGGTTCACGATCGCGACGAACTCGCTGGCGCTGTCGCCGAGGAGGCGGAACTCCTGGGCGAGGGGCTTGCGGGCGTTCGAGAAGTTCACCGTGTCGTTGAGCACGACGGACTCGCCGACCGGCTCGATGACGGCCTTCTTGTAGATGAAGGCGGTGCGGATGACGTCCTCGTCCGCGAGCGCGGGGAGCGCTGCGGGGGAGGGTACGTAGGCCCAGACCTCGGAGCCGGCCGCCGTGTTCAGCGCGGCGGTCAGGTTGGCGAGGGCCTCGTCGCGCGGCTTGCCGAACTTGGCCGAGTTCTCGATCTCCTCGAGCGAGACGACGCCCGCGCCGAGGGTGTTGATCGCGGTCACGATCTTGGCCTGCTGGCGCTCGAGGTCATCGGCGTTCGCCGCTCCGCGGGCGTCGCAGCCGCTGTTGACCGTGACGGGGTCGCCGTCGCGGTCGGTGTAGAAGGTGCAGCCGGTGATCGAGTCGCCGGTGGTGGAGAAGTAGTTGAGCACGTTGAAGGACGCGATCGAGAGGTCGCCGCCGACGGCCTCGGGCTTCGCGGTCCGGGTGTTCGCGAAGGTCGCGGGCTGCACGTCGCCGGCGTTCTCGACGGTCAGCTGCGTGGTGGGCTGGAAGGCCCAGCCGCCGTTGCGGTAGTCGAGGACGACGGGGCGGGTGAAGGTCGCCGGAGCACCCACGCGGATCGGCGCGGTGGTGGTGAGGTAGGGCAGCGGGATCGCCTTGTTCGCGGCGGCGCCGAGGAAGTTGATCGAGGCGCCGTCGTCGAGGGTGATCGCGCGGGCGGCGTTGTCGGCGACGACGGCCGCGAGCTCCGGCGAGCCGGGGCGGGCGACCTCGGTCGGCGTGAGCAGCGGGGACGTGCCGGCGGCGAGGCCGACCGAGCCGAAGCTGTTCAGGTCGAAGGTGTCGGTGACCGTGTAGGCGCCCTGCGGAGCGATCAGCATGCTCTCGAGCACCTCGCGCTCGGCGGCGGTGCGGGGGAGCGCGACGGCGGCCGGGACCGGCGCTGCGGCGGCGTCGTCGAGCTTCACGACGGTCGCGGCCGAGGTCGGGGTGAGCTCGGTCAGGCCGTTGTACTCGCTCACCTCGCCGGTGATGCGCAGGTGGTCGCCGATCGCGACCGACCCGACGGAGGCGGAGGAGAAGACGAAGACGGCGTCGGAGGCCGTGCGCGAGCTCTCGCCGCCGGTGCCGGGGGTCTGGATGACGTAGCCGTTGTAGCCGCCGGACGGGTAGCGCGCGGTGACGACGCCGGAGGTGGTGACGGTGCTGCCGACGAGCGGCGACGCGTCGCCGGTGCCCTGGATCTCCGCGATGGAGACGGCCGGGATCTCGGCCGGCGGGGTGGTCGGCGGGGTAGTCGTCGGCGGCGTCGTGGGCTCGGGCTCGGATCCTCCGCCCGCGGCCTGCGGGGTCGGTGCGCCGAGCGCGAAGTCGGCCGAGTTGACGTCGGTGTCGCCGGTGGCGGTGTCTGCGCGGGCGATCGTCTGGGTGAGGGAGGGCACCGTGGCGACGGACGACTCGAAGGTGTTCGAGGTGCCGTAGCCGACGAGGTCGATCACCGCGTCCGGCTGGGCGGCGGCGCCGGTGGGCGGCGCCACGAGCGCCGAGGTCCCGTCGACGAGGAAGAGGGTGCCGCCCGCGGCGGCCATGTTGAGGCCGTTCGCGCTCTGGTCGGGCGTCGGCAGGGCCGCGCCGTTGGTGCCGTTGCTGGCGCCGGCGAGCAGGAAGTGGCCGCCCGCGGGCACCGAGCCGGTGAGCGGCACGGTCGTGGTGGGGTTCGCGGTGCCGGTCGCCGAGCGGTACTGGATCGAGAGGCCGCCGAGGGCGATCTCGGCGGCGGTGGGGTTGTAGAGCTCCACGTAGCGGTTGCTGAACGCGGCACCGGCGGAGCCTCCGCGGGCGAAGACCTCGCTGATGACGAGCTCGTCGCCCGAGGGCGCGGCCGCGGCGGAGGTCGCGACCAGCGGAGCGGCCGCCAGGGCCAGTCCGGTCAGGGCCGCCAGGCCGAGCCCGCGCCTCCGGCGGCGGTCGGGCGGGGTGGGAGAGTCGGGCATGGTGGTCCTCTCGATCGCCGCTCGGAAGAGCGGTCGCAGCGTCGTCGCGCGGCGCGGCCGGCGCACCCCCGGAAGGGGCACGCATGGTCACGCTATGCAGTGCGGGTGCCCGGCCTGTGAACCGGACGTTTCATGAACGTAAACTCATCCACCGACATCGGGGCGCGCGGGTGCCGCTCGCGGCGCGTTCGCGGCTTCGCGGGCCACACTCGTCGGATGATCTCCTTCGAGCTGGCCCGTGCCCTGCGCACGGCGGGCGTGCGCTGGACGCCCCGCACCGGTGACCGCTTCCGCATCGAGCGGGAGGGCTTCGACGGCGACGTCTTCACCGTCAGCGACATGACCATCGAGGCGCACGAGTACCCGAGCGGGACCGTCCTCGGCTTCAACGGCACCACGGAATGGGCGCTCGACTCCGTCTCCCTGGAGGACTCGCTCTGGCTGCCGCGGGAGGACCAGCTGCGCGAGCTCCTCCGCGGGACCTTCCGCTCCCTCCGTCGCCTCGCCGAGCCGGAGACGCGGTTCGCCGTCGAGGTCGAGCTCGGCGGCCGGGCGCGGACCTTCGAGGACGCGGCGGCCGAGAACGCCTACGCGGAGGCGCTGCTCGCGCTGGTCAGCTCGGTCGCGGTCGACCTCGACGACGTGGACGAGCTGGACGCGGCCGACGAGCCCGACCGGGCGGCCGAGCGGGCCTGAGGCTCCGTCCGACCCCGACCCTCCGCATCCGGCGGGGCTAGGACGCCGCCTTCTCCGCCGCCGCGGTCTTCTTCGGGGTCCGCTTCTTCGCAGGCGCGTCGGCGCCCTTCTCCGTGTCGGCCTTCTTCGCCGCGGGCTTCTTCTTCGCGGCGGTCGTCGCCGGAGTCTTCGCCGCCTTCTTCGGGGCGGGCTTCGTCGCGGCCTTCTTCTCGGCGGGAGCCTCCTCCGCCGGCGCGCCCTTCGCCCCGCGGCTGCGCTCGACCGAGCGCTTGAGCGCCTCCATCAGGTCGAGCACCTCGCCGCCGCCCTCCTCCTCCGGCGCCTCGCCGAAGGTCGCGGCGGTGTCGAGGGCGTCGCCCTGCTCGATCTTGGCGTCGATCAGCGTGCGCAGCTCCTCCTGGTACGCGTCGTGGAACTTCGCGGCGTCGAAGTCCTCGGAGTAGGAGTCGACCAGGTGCGCCGACATCTCGAGCTCGCGCGCCGCGATCCGGGTGCTGCCCTCCAGCGACGGGAACTCGACCTCCCGCACCTCGTCCGCCCAGAGCAGGGTCTGCAGCATCAGGAGCTTGCCGCGCACGCGCAGCGCGGCGAGGCGGGTCTTCTGCCGCAGCGCGAACTCGACGATCGCGGTGCGGTCCGTCTGCTCGAGGGTGCGGCGCAGCAGGACGTAGGCCTTGGGGGAGGAGGAGTCGGGCTCCAGGATGTAGGCGCGGTCGAACATGATCGGGTCGACCTGCTCGCTGGGCACGAACTGCACGACGTCGATCTCGCGGTCGCGCTCCTCCGGCAGCGCCTTGAGCTCGTCCTTGGACAGGACCACGGTGCGCTCGCCGTCGTCGTAGGCCTTGTCGATGTGGTCGAAGGTGACGACCTCGCCGCAGATCTCGCACTTGCGCTGATACCGGATCCGCCCGCCGTCCTTGTCGTGGACCTGGTGCAGCGGGATGTCGTGGTCCTCGGTCGCGCTGTAGATCTTCACCGGCACGTTGACCAGGCCGAAGGTTATCGCGCCCTTCCAGATGGCTCGCATGCGCCCAGTGAACACCGTGTCCCCCGGCCGCCGGAAGCCCTGTCGGACGCGAGGGAGCCCCCGACCGTCGAAGGGACCCGCTGCAGCGGGTGGTCTCGACGGTCCGGGGTCCCCCCAGGGCGGAACGACGGTGCCGTCCGGTCGTCGCGCGGGGCGACGGCCGGACGGCACCGGGGCGGTGGCGGCTAGGCGCGCTCGGCGCGCCGGCGGCGCAGCGCGGCGAGCAGGAGCCCGCCGACGCCGCCGGTGATCAGCAGTCCGCCGAGGCCCAGCGGCAGGCCGACGTCGGCTCCCGTCGAGGCCAGGGGCGGGCGGCCGCCGGGGTGCGGCGCCACGGCGGTCGGCGTGCTGCTCGGGGTGGGAGCGGCCGTCGGCGCGGTGGTGGGCGCGGTCGTCGGGGCGACGGTCGGCTGCGCGGTCGGAGCGACGGTCGGCTCGGCGGTCGGGGCCACGGTGGGCTCCGGCGTCGGGGTCGGCGTGGTCGGGTCCTTCTCGGCGTCGATCGCGGAGGTGTCCGCGGCGAACGAGGCGGTCACGAAGGCGATGGCCTTCGACGTGATGCCGAGCGCCTCCTGGTTGATGTTGTCGATGTCGTCGGCGGCGGAGTGGTAGTTCGGGTCGTGCGTGATGCCGGCGGTGCCGCCGAACAGCGCGACCTCCTCCTCCGTCTTGACGTCGTCGGCGCCGGTGAAGACGCCCGAGGACGGGATGCCGACCGAGATGAAGCCGTCGTAGTCGCTGCGTCCGTCGAACGCGGTGTCGATCCAGGGCTGGTCGATCGAGTCGAAGTAGTCGGTGAACGCCTTCTCGGTCGCGATCGAGCCGGCGGGCACGTCCACGGGGGCCTCGTAGGTGGACTGGTCCGCGTCGTAGACGGAGATCACGTAGTTCGGCGAGGCGACCATGTCGAAGTTCATGTAGGTCGCGATCTTCGAGGCGTCCTCCTCCGTCAGGGAGTCGACGTAGGTGTAGGAGCCGACCAGGCCCACCTCCTCGGCGCCCCACCAGGCGAAGCGGACCGCGTTGGTCGTGTCGCCCGCGGCGGCCAGCTGCACGGCCGTCTCGAGCAGCGTCGCGGATCCGGAGCCGTTGTCGTTGATGCCGGGGCCGGCGGGCACGCTGTCGAGGTGCGCGCCGAGCATGACCACGTTGTCGTGGTCGCCGCCCGGGGTCTCCGTGACGATGTTGAAGGTCTCCACCTCGGTCGTCGTCTGGTCGATGAGGACCGAGACGCTCGCGGGGAGCGACGCCAGCAGCGCCTGACCCTCGGCCTGCGTGACGCCGACGCCGGGGACGGCGGCCTCGTCCTGTCCGCCGAACGTCCCGTTGAGGGCGTCGCTCGGCGCGTTGTCGTAGATGATGATCGCGGCGGCGCCGGCGGCACCGGCGGCGACCGACTTCTCGAGGAAGCTGCAGGAGCCGCGGCTGACGAGCGCGACCTTCCCGGTGGCGTCGAGGCCGGTCCAGGCGTCCGTGGTGCAGCCGAGCGGATCGACGGGGGCGATGAGCTCACCGGTCACGCCGCCCTCGGGCGTCGACGGAGTGAACTCCATCGGGGTGCCGACGGCGCCGGTCCCGGTGGTCAGCGTGAACGCGTCGATCGTCTGCGTCGCGGTGGTGAAGTCCTGGTGCTGCGTCGTGTAGCCGGCGCCCGCGAGGACCTTCTCCACGTACTCGCCGCTCAGCTCATAGCCCGGGGTGCCGATCGCGCGGGTGCCGCCGTTGGCGTCCGCGATCGACTGGAGCGCCTCCAGGTGGGTCATGATGCCGTCGACCGTGACGGTGTCGGCGAAGTCGACCGGCTCGACGGCGCTCGCCGTCGGCGCGAAGGCGAAGCCGGCGACGAGGGCGCCCGCTCCGATCATCGCGCTCGAGCCGATCAGCGAGCGGCGTCGGCGGACGCTCGGGGTGTTCGTGGTGGTTCGCGCCACTGGGGCTCCCTCTCCTCGAGAACGGGCCGCCGCGTCGGCGGCCCCGACGCGCACCTCCCGAAGACTGGGAGGGGATCGCGTCCTCTGCGAGGGTATTCACAGGAAACGGTGCGGCCCAGTCCCCCCTGCCAGATTTCATCCGGACGAAACACGGACCGGGCCGGCGGGTCGGTCAGGCCGTCGCCGGGCTCTCGGCCCACTCGCGGAGCATCGCGAGCGTCTCCTCCGGACGGTCGCGGTGGGGGCTGTGACCTGCGCCCGCCACGACCGCGTACCGGATGCGCGGATTCGCGCGCAGCACCAGGGCGGCGAGGGAGAGAGGGAGCAGCGTCTCGACCTGCGGGTCGCCGGCCAGCACGAGGACCGGCGGGCGGAGGCCCGGCAGGTCCGCCAGCAGGTCCCACGGGTCGTTGTCGTCGATCGTCGCCGCCACCGCGGCCGGATCGGCGGCCCGCACCGCGGCGAGCTTCTCGGCCCGGTCCCGCTCGTCCCAGAGCGGCTGCGCGACAGCGAGCTCCTCGGCCGAGACCGCGAGACCGGCGAGCTCGCCCGCGCGGACGGCGGCCCGCTGCTCCGGGGCGAGCCGGAGCACCGGGTCCAGCAGCGCCAGGCGCCCCGCCCAGCCGGACTCGCGGGCGGCGGCGCGCACCGCGACCGCTCCGCCGAGCGAGTGCCCGACGACGAGGTCGAACCGTCCCCGCGCGAGGGCGTCGTCGGCGTAGGCGTCGTGGCGGGCGGAGCCGCCGCGCGGCCCGTCGCCGTGTCCGCGCAGGTCGGGAGCGGAGACGCTCCAGCCCGCCGCGGTCAGCTCGCGGCTCAGCCGCCACCAGGTGCGGCCCGAGCCGCCCAGGCCGTGCAGGAGCAGGACCCTGCCCGCCGTCATCGCCGGAGCCTCAGTCGAAGCGCGGGTCGCGCCCGGTGCGCTCACCGGTCGCGAGCCCGGCGATCGCGGCGAGGTCCTCGTCGTCGAGGGCGAAGCCGAAGACGTCCAGGTTCTCGCGGATCCGCTCCGGCGTCACCGACTTCGGGATCACGACGACGCCGAGCTGCACATGCCAGCGCAGCACCGCCTGCGCCGGCGAGACGCCGTGCTTCGCGGCGACGCGGGCCAGGGCCGGCTCGTCGAGGAGGCGCCCGCGGGCCAGCGGCGACCACGCCTCGGTGACGATCCCGTGGGCGGCGTCGAAGGCGCGCAGCTCCTCCTGGGGCAGCCGCGGGTGCAGCTCGACCTGGTTGATCGCGGGCACCACTCCCGCCTCGTCGAGCAGGCGCTGCACGTGCTCCTCGGCGAAGTTCGAGACGCCGATCGAGCGGGCCCGCCCCTCGCTCTGCAGGCGCTCGAGGGCACGGTAGGTGTCGACGTAGCGGTCGCGCGAGGGGATCGGCCAGTGCACGAGGTAGAGGTCGACGTAGTCGGTGCCGAGCAGCTCGAGGCTCCGGTCGAAGGCGGCGAGCGTCTCGTCGAAGCCGTGGTCGTCGTTCCACACCTTGGTCGTCACGAAGACCTGCTCGCGGGGGAGGCCGCTCGCGCGGATCCCCTCGCCGACTCCGCGCTCGTTGCCGTAGAGGGTGGCGGTGTCGACGTGCCGGTAGCCGGCCTCCAGGGCGACGGCGACCGTGCGGGCCGCCTCCTCGTCGCCGATCTTGTAGACGCCGAGCCCGAGCTGGGGGATCGCGCGGCCGTCGTTGAGGGGGATCAGGGGGACGCTCATGCCTCCCATGCTGGCATGCGCCTCAGACGCTCCAGTCGAGCTCGCCGTGCGGTCCCACGTGCACGTCGTCCTCGATCAGCGCCGCGAGACCGGCCACCCCGAAGAGGAGGCGCCGCTCGGCGCGCTCCGCGTCGCTGCGCTCGTCGATTCCACGCACGGCGAAGTGCACGTCGTGGCCCGCCTGCAGGCCCTCGACGCCGAGCCGGCCTCGGAGCGCGCGCACGGGGCGCCGGCCGACGCCGAGTCCGCGCCAGAGGGAGCCCGTCTCGAGGACCACCGCCGTCTCGGAGGCGACGACCCCGTGCTGCTCGCGGTGCGCGGTGAGCTGCCACCCGTAGCCGAGGTGGTGCAGGCGGGTCGAGTGCGGGCCGCGCCAGGCGTGCGAGGACTCCTCGCGGCGGAAGTAGACGGGACTCGGGCGGAAGGACCCCTGCCAGAGCGCGGCGGCGAGCTCCGTGCACCACTCCGGGGTCTCCGGATCGGACCAGGGGTCGAGGAGGTCGGTCCGGGCGGCGGCGCGCCGGTGCTCGCGCACCAGCTCCTCCGCGTCCTCCCGCAGTCCCATGCCGTCCCCTCGTCGTCGTGGGCCTTCACCCTAGGGTGCCCGACAGGCGCCGGACAACCGGGGTGGCGGCCTAGGAGGGCAACGTGACCGGCTCGGTGTCGGGCAGCGGGCTGGCGTCGCGCCCGCGGAGATCCGGGTGGTACCGGCGGCCGAGCAGGGGCACCAGGAAGCCGACCAGGGCGAAGGCAGCGGCGACGACGATGGCGGCGGTCGGCCCGGCCTGGTCGATCTGCACGCCGGCGATCGCGGAGCCCAGCGCCGCGCCGATCAGCTGACCGGTGCCGACCCAGCCGTAGGCCTCCGCCGTGTCCGAGAAGCGCACGCTCGAGGCGGTGATCGCAAACAGCGCCGCGAGAGCGGGGGCGATGCCGATGCCGGCGAGGAACAGCGTGACGCACAGCCACCAGAAGTCGGTCGAGACCGCCGCCAGGCCCATGCCGACCGTGACGATCAGCATCCGCCGCGCGGTCGCCCACCGGCTGATCGGGATGTGGCCGAGGGCGAGGCCGCCGACCAGGGAGCCCGCCGCGAACACGGCGAGCACGACGCCCGACTCGACTCCGCCCTCGCCGAACACCGCGACGACGCCCGCCTCGACCGCCGAGCAGGCGCCGATCAGGAGGAAGCCGACGACCGTGGCCAGCAGCACCGGGGGCTTCGTGAGCACCACGCCGAGGCGGCGCTTCGAGCGCGGGATGCGGACGCGGCCCACCTCGGGCGAGGCGATGAACCAGATCCCGCCGCCGATCAGGAACGCGGCGGCGGTCAGGATGCCCGCGACCGTCGACACCTGGATCGACACGAGCGTCGCCAGCACCGGGCCGAGCACCCAGATGATCTCCTGCGCGGAGGCGTCGAGCGAGAAGAGCGGGGTCAGCTGCGAGCTGGTGACCATCTTGGGGTAGATGGTCCGCACGGCCGGCTGCACCGGCGGCATGCTCAGGCCGGCGACGAACCCGATCACGACGAACTGCCACACCTCGAGCGGGAGCACGGCCATCGCGATGATCGCGCCCGCGCAGACCACGAGGGTGATCGTCAGCACGCGGCGCATCCCGAGCCGCCCCATCAGGCGGCTGGTCAGCGGCCCGGCGATGGCTTGCCCGATCGACATCGAGCCGAGCACCAGGCCGGCGGCGGCGTAGGAGTGGTGCACCCGCTCCACGTGCAGGAGGAACGCCAGCGAGAGCATGCCGAACGGGAAGCGCGCGGTCAGCTGCGCGAGGATGATGCGCCCCACCCCGGGGGTCTTCAGGAGATCGGTGTAGCTGCCCACCGGACGACACTAGCGCTCCGGAGGGGACTGCGGTTCGTCGAGGGAGACCGCTGCCCGAGGGCCCCTCGACGGGTCGCGGTTCCCTCGGCGGAGGGGCGCGTCAGCCGGCCAGCACCTTGCGGATCCGCTGCAGCGACACGCTCTCGGCGGTGCCGAGCGACTGCGCGAAGAAGCTCACCCGCAGCTCCTCGATCATCCAGCGGGCGCGCGCGATCCGCTCCGGGGCGTGCGCGGGCAGCGGCACGACGCCGCCTGCCGAGCGGTAGAGCTCCTGGGCCGCCTGCACCTCGTTCAGCCAGACGCGGTCGCGCCCGACGTTCTCGGCGATCTTTCCGAAGCGCTCGGTGATCCCGCCGAGGTAGCGCGGGAGGTGCCGCAGCCGCTCCACTCCGGTCGCCGAGACGAAGCCCGGGTAGACCAGGCCGGAGAGCTGCTCCCGCGCATCCGTGAGGGCGGGCAGGAGCGCCATGCTCGTCGAGGCCTTGAGCGCCTTCTCGACGCCCCGGGCGGTGGTGAGGATCGTCGTGACCGTCTTCACGGTCTCGAACATCGCGTCCATGACGCTCGCCGAGACCCGGTCGCGCACGGCGTCGAACTCGGCGCGGAGGAAGAGCATCCCGTCGGGCTTCATCCGCCAGAGGACCGCGTCGACGCAGGCGAGCAGGCAGTCGGTGAAGAGCGCGGTCGTGTTCTGGTACGGGCTCTGCGCGAGCACGAGCTTCTCGTTCGAGGTGAGGTGCTGCTGCACGTAGGCGACGGGGCTCGGCGTCGCGAGCAGGAGGAGGCGGCGGACGCCTCTCGGGTGCTCGCGCGCCTGGTCCTCGGCCGTGGCCAGCAGGCGGATCGAGACCGAGTCGCCGTCGTCGATCAGGGCGGGGTAGGCGCGGATGGTGTTCCCGCCCTGCCGGGTGTCGGTGACGCGGGGCAGCTCCGGCATGTCCCAGGTCTTCAGGCCCCGGCGCTCGAGCGCGTCGGGGACCCGGGCCTCGACCACGCGGGCGACCTCGTCGCGGACCCGACCGCGCAGGCGCTCGGCCAGCGGGGCGAGCTCCTTGCCGGCGGCGACCGTGCGCCCCCGCTCGTCGGCGACGGCGAAGGTGACCCGCAGGTGCGAGGGGATGCGCTCGAGGTCGAAGTCCTCGGGCTGCACCACCACGCCGGCCTCGCGGCGGATCGCTCCGGCCAGGGTCGCCGCGAACGACTCCGTCGGCGGGTTCGGCACGTCGTGCGGCAGGGACGCGGTGAGCTTGCGCGCCCAGTCGTTCGCGGGCACCACGTTCCGGCGCAGGTGCTTGGGCAGCGCCTTGATCATCGCGGTGACCAGCTCGGCCCGGAGTCCCGGCACCAGCCAGTCGAAGCCGAGGGGCGTCACGCGGGGCAGGAGCGCGAGCGGCACGTGCACCGTCACTCCGTCCTCCTCCGTCCCCGGCTCGAACCGGTACGAGAGGCGGAAGCGCTGGTCGGCCTGGCGCCACTGCGTGGGGAACGCGGTCTCGTCGATCTGCTCCGCGTCCTCGGGGAGGAGCGTCTCCTGCGTCATCGTCAGCAGGTCGGGCTCGTCGTGCTGGGTCGTCCGCCACCAGGAGTCGAACGAGCGCACCGAGGTGATGTCGCGGGGGAGTCGGCGGTCGTAGAAGTCGAACACGGCCTCGTCGTCGACGAGCAGGTCGCGACGGCGCGTGCGCTCCTCCAGCCGCTCGAGCTCGGCCCGCAGGGCCCGGTTCTTGCGGTCGAAGGCGTGGCGCGACTCCCACTCGCCCCCGACGAGGGCGTGCCGGATGAACAGCTCGCGGGCGTACGAGGCGTCGATCCGCGCGAACTGGACGCGGCGGCGGGCGATGATCGGCACGCCGTAGAGCGTGACCTTCTCGTAGGCGACGGCCGCGCCCTGCGACTTCTCCCAGTGCGGCTCGCTGAACTGCCGCTTCACGAGGTCGCCCGCGATCGCCTCGGCCCAGGCCGGATCGATCGCGGCGTTCGAGCGGGCGAAGAGGCGGCTGGTCTCGACCAGCTCGGCGCTCATCACCGCGTCGGGGAGCTTCTTGGCCAGGGCGCTGCCGGGGAAGATCGAGAACTTCGCGTTGCGGGCGCCGATGTACTGCACGTTCTGGCGCTCGCGGCTCTTCGCCGCGCGCTGCGCCTGCTGCGAGGTGGTGTCCTTGATGCCCAGGTGCGAGAGCAGGCCGGCCAGGAGGCTCCGGTGGATCCCGTCGGGGTCGACCTTCGGCTCGCCCAGCTCGAGCTTGAGGGGGCGCGCGAGCTGGCGCAGCTGGCGGAACACGTCCTGCCACTCGCGCACGCGCAGGTAGTTGAGGTACTCGGCCTTGCACAGGCGCCGGAAGGCGCTCGAGGAGAGCTCCTCCTGCTTCTCCTCCACGTAGTTCCAGAGGTTCAGCAGGGTGAGGAAGTCGCTGGTGGGATCGACGAAGCGCGCGTGCTGCTGGTCGGCCTGCGCGCGGCGCTCGAGAGGGCGCTCGCGGACGTCCTGGATCGTGAGGCCCGCGACGATCGCCATCACCTCGCGGCTGACGCCGTGGCGGCGCGACTCGATCACCATCCGGCCGAAGCGCGGATCGATGGGGAGCCGCGCGAGGTCGCGCCCGATGCGCGTGAGCTGCGGCGCGGCCTCCGCCCCCTTGCGCGGGACGCCGCTCGAGTGCGCGCTCGGCGGCGTGCCGCGCACCGGAGCGGCGTCTCGCGGCGCGGCGGAGGCGGCGGAGGGGGAGCCGGGGACGCGGAGGGCGCCGAGCTCCGTGAGCAGGTCGAGGCCGTCCTTGATGCCGCGGGAGTCGGGCGGAGTGAGGAACGGGAACGAGGCGATGTCGCCCAGTCCGAGCGAGATCATCTGCAGGATGACCGCGGCCAGGCCCGTGCGGAGGATCTCGGGATCGGTGTACTCGGGGCGGCGGAGGTAGTCCTCCTCGGAGTAGAGGCGGATCGCGATGCCCGCGCTGGTGCGTCCCGAGCGGCCGGAGCGCTGGTTCGCGGAGGCCTGCGACACCGCCTCGATCGGCAGCCGCTGCACCTTCGAGCGCGCGCTGTAGCGCGAGATGCGGGCCGTGCCGCCGTCGATCACGTAGCGGATCCCCGGGACGGTGAGGCTCGTCTCCGCCACGTTCGTCGCGAGCACGACGCGGCGGCGGACGCCGGGGGTGCGCCCCTTCTCGAAGACGCGGTGCTGATCGGCCGCCGACAGGCGCCCGTAGAGGGGGAGCACCTCGGTGCCCGGCAGGTTCCGGCCCCGGATGGCGTCCTCGGCGTCGCGGATCTCGTTCTCGCCCGAGAGGAACACCAGGACGTCGCCCGGATCCTCGAGCGCCAGCTCGGCCAGGGCGTCGGCGATGCCGGTCATCAGGTCGCGGCTGCCGCTCGTCGCGTCGGGGACGTCGGTGTCGTCGTCCTCCTCCGGTTCCTCGGCGACCAGCGGGCGGTAGCGGATCTCGACCGGGTAGGTGCGGCCGGAGACCTCGATGATCGGCGCGGGCTCGCCGGCGGCGTCGGCGAAGTGGGCCGCGAAGCTCTGCGGGTCGATCGTCGCCGAGGTGATGATCACCTTCAGGTCGGGGCGCTGCGGCAGCAGGCGGTGCAGGTAGCCCAGGAGGAAGTCGATGTTGAGGCTGCGCTCGTGCGCCTCGTCGATGATGATCGTGTCGTACCGGCTGAGCATCCGGTCGTGGTTCATCTCGTTGAGCAGGATGCCGTCGGTCATCAGCTTGATCCGCGTCGAGGCGGACGCCTTGTCGGTGAACCGGACCTGGTAGCCGACCAGCCCGCCGACCTCGTCGTCGAGCTCCTCCGCGATGCGCTCGGCGATGGTGCGCGCGGCGATGCGCCGGGGCTGCGTGTGCGCGATGCTCTCGCGGCCGAGCTCCAGGCAGATCTTCGGCAGCTGGGTCGTCTTGCCCGATCCGGTCGCGCCGGCGACGATGACCACCTGGTGGTCGCGGATCGCGGAGGCGATGTCCTCGCGCCGCGCCGACACGGGGAGTTCGGGCGGGTAGCGGATGCTGAGCACGTCTGACATGAGCCCTCCATCCTACGCCGCGTGCGACAATGCCCTGTCTCGTGAAACATCGCGGGCCACCCTGCCCGGTCGGGCGCTCCGGCGCCGGTCGACCTCGGCGCACGATCCCGTGGAGCACCCCGATGAATCCGCAGTCCCTGCTGGTCGTGCTGAACATCGTGCTGCTGCTCTTCGCGATCCGGGGCGTGCTGTCGAACCCGAGGCTCTCGAAGGTCGCGAAGGTCTCCTGGGTGGCGTTCATCGTGATCGCGCCGTTCATCGGCAGCCTCGCCTACCTGGCGGTGGGCCGTCGCGGCGGGAGCGGCGGAGGCGGCACGGTCGTGCGCGGCACGGAGCGGCCGTCGGGCTGGTTCTTCGAGCGCTGAGCGGGCGGGCGGCCCGGCGGCGGGGGAGACCCGCGGACGTCGGCGCCCCGCGGACCTCCTGACCCTCCGTCCCGCGGCAACCCCCTGACCGCAGGCTCCGCCCGCGTCTAGCGTGGAGCGCATGGCCGATCGTCTGCGCTCCAGTGTCAGCCCCTACCTCCGCTCGCACGCGGACAATCCGGTCGACTGGTTCCCCTGGGGCGAGGAGGCGTTCGCCGAGGCGGTGCGCCGCGACGTCCCGGTGATGGTGTCGATCGGCTACTCCACCTGCCACTGGTGCCACGTGATGGCGCGGGAGTCGTTCTCGGATCCGGTGCTCGCCGCGCGGCTGAACGCGGACTTCGTCGCGGTGAAGGTCGACCGCGAGGAGCACCCGGACGTCGACACGGCCTACCTGACGGCCGCGAGCGCGTTCACCCGACAGCTCGGCTGGCCGCTGACGGCCTTCGCCACCCCCGCCGGCGAGACCTTCTTCGCCGGCACCTACTTCCCGCCGCGCGCCGTCGGCGGCGTGCCCGCCTTCTCGGACGTCCTCGACGCGGTCTCGGAGGCGTGGCGGCTGCGGCGCGACGAGGTGCAGGCGACGGCGGGCGGCCTGGCCGCGGCCCTGCGCGAGGCGACCGCGGCGCTGCCCGCCGATGCCGCGCTGCCCGGCGACGCCGAGCTCGACGGCGCCGTCCGCGCACTCGAGGACGAGGAGGACCGGGTGCACGGCGGTTTCGGCGGCGCCCCGAAGTTCCCGGTGGCTCCCGTGCTCGGGTTCCTGGCCTCGCGGCCCTCGGGAGCGGCGCTCGCCGAGCGCACGCTGCTCGCGCTGGCCGCGTCCCCGCTCCGCGACCGCGACGGGGGCTTCTTCCGCTACGCGATGCAGGCCGACTGGAGCGATCCGCACTACGAGCGGATGCTGTACGACAACGCGCAGCTGCTCGACGTCGCGGCCGTCCTGCTCGGGCACGACGGCGCCCGGGTGGAGGAGCTGACCGGGATCGCGGAGGGCGTCGCCGCGTTCCTCCTGACCACTCTCGAGCGGCCGGGCGGCGGCTTCGCATCGGCGCAGGACTCGGAGAGCATCGTCGACGGCCAGCGCTCGGAGGGCGGCTACTACCTCGCCGAGGACCGGTCCCGCCTCGCGCCTCCCGCTCTCGACGAGAAGGTCGTCACCGGCTGGAACGGCCTGGCGATCCGCGCGCTCGCCCGCGCCGGACGCGTGCTCGGACGGGAGGAGTGGATCGACGCCGCCCGGCGCGCGGCGGACGCGGTGCTGCAGCGGCACCTCGTCGACGGCCGCGTCGCGGTGCGCGCCTCCCTCGACGGTGCCGTCTCCGCGGCCCGCCCGGCGCTGGAGGACCTCGGGATGCTGGCCGGCGGGCTCCTCGAGCTCGCCCTGGCGGAGGGCCGCCCGCGCTACGCGGTCGCGGCGCGCACCCTGATCGACGGCGCGCTCGACGCGGCCGACGGCCCGCTGCCGTTCGCGCTGCCCGGGGGAGGAGACCCGGCGCTGACCGCGCGGGGACTCCTGCTCGCGGCCGACCCCTCCGAGGGCGCCTACCCCTCCGGTCTGTCGGCGACGGCGGACGCGGCGCACGAGCTGTACCTGCTCACCGGATCGCAGCGCTACCGGGAGGCGGCCGAGGCGGTCGTCGCCTCGATCGCTCCGGGCGCGGTCCGCCGGCCGATGGGCTTCGGCGCCGTGCTCGGGCTCGCTTCGCGGCTGGCTCGCCCGGTGCGGCAGATGGTCGTCGTGGGCCCCGGAGCGGCGGAGGCGGTGCAGGGCGCCCGGTCCGCCGGGATCGGCGTGCTGGTCGGCGTGTCCGACGAGGGCGCCCGGGACTGGGCGGACGCGGGCTTCGAGCTGTTCGAGGGGCGGATCTCGCGGGAGGGGCTGCCGACCGCCTACTCCTGCGAGGCCTTCGTCTGCGCCCTGCCGACGACCCGCCTCCCGGAGGAGCTGCTCACGCGGCCGTGACCACCAGCGGCGCCTCGGGGTCGGCGGCCCACTCGTTGAGCGAGCCGTCGTAGACGACCGCCGTGTGGACTCCGAGCACCGCCAGTGCGAGCGCATCGGCCGTCGCGGCGATCCCGCCGCCGCAGTAGAGGACGATCCGCTCGGCCTGGAGAGCGTCTCCGAACAGCGACCGCAGCCGCTCCGGCGGCAGGAGCGTGTTGTCGGCCCGGTCGACGAGCCGCCCGGCGGGGACGCTCCGCGAGCCCGGCAGGTGTCCGAGGCGGGGTCGGCGCCCCTCCTCCCCGGTGAACTCCTTCGGCGGGACCGCGCAGACCAGCGCCCCGGGAGCCTCGCCGCGCACGACGCTCTCGACGCCGGCCTTGTCGATCCAGAGCGGCCGCTCCTCGCGCACGCTGATGCCGCCGCTCACGGCGGGCTCGACATGCCCCGTCTCGATCGGGCGCTCCTCCCGCCGCCAGGCCGGGAGCCCGCCGTCGAGCACCGCGACGGCGTCGTGCCCGGCCGAGCGCAGCAGCCACCACAGGCGCGAGGCCCACTGGCCGACCGCGGAGTCGTACACGACGACCACCGAGTCGTCGTCGATGCCGAGCGCGGCCGTCGCGGCGGCGAAGCGCTCCGGGTCGAGCCGGGTGAAGGGCAGGGGAGCCGCCGGATCGGACAGCTGCTCGAGCAGGTCGCCGAACACGGCGCCGGGGACATGCCCCTCGAGGAGGTACTGCTCGTCGCCGCTCAGGTAGCCGGGCCGCCCGTCGAAGCCGGGCACGAGCAGCACGCTGGCGTCGACGACGACGAGGTGCTCGCGGCCGAGCTGGTCGGCGAGCCACTGGGTCGAGACGATCGGCCGGGCGAGGTACGGGACGGAGGAGGTGCTCACCCGCCCCACGCTAGGCGCGACCGCCGACATGTGCGCCCCCCGTGCGTCACGCACGGTCACGGACGCCACGGGCGCTCAGCACTCGATGACGTTGACCGCGAGGCCGCCCTCGCTCGTCTCCTTGTACTTCGACGACATGTCGATGCCGGTCTGGCGCATCGTCTCGATGACCGCGTCGAGCGAGACGCGGTGGTCGCCGTCGCCGTGCAGCGCGAGGCGGGCTGCGCTCACCGCGGTGGAGGAGGCGATCGCGTTCCGCTCGATGCACGGGATCTGCACGAGGCCGCCGACCGGGTCGCAGGTCAGTCCGAGGTGGTGCTCCATCGCGATCTCGGCCGCGTTCTCGACCTGGCGCGGAGTGCCGCCGAGCACCGCGCAGAGCGCTCCGGCGGCCATCGCGCAGGCCGAGCCGACCTCGCCCTGGCAGCCCGCCTCCGCACCGGAGATCGAGGCGTTCGTCTTGCAGAGCGAGCCGATCGCGGTGGCGGTGAGGAGGAAGCGGCGCAGCCCCGCGCGGTCGGCGCCCGGGACGAAGCGGAGGTAGTAGTGCCCGACGGCGGGGATGATGCCCGCCGCTCCGTTCGTCGGAGCCGTCACGACGCGCCCGCCCGCGGCGTTCTCCTCGTTCACCGCGAGGGCGAAGGCGTGGAGCCACTCCACCGAGGTCGCGCGGGCGCGGTCGAGCGGGTCCTCCTCGAAGGCCTCGAGCCGCTCGCGCAGCACCGAGGCGCGGCGGCGGACGCCCAGGCCGCCCGGCAGCACGCCGTCGGTCGCCAGGCCGTGCTCGACGCAGGCGGCCATGGCGTCCCAGATCGCGTCGAGGCGGGCGTCGATGTCGACCCCGGGGTGCAGAGCGCGCTCGTTCGCGGCGGCGATCTCGGCGATGCCGGAGCGGGTCCGATCGCAGGTCGCCAGCAGGTCGAGCCCGGAGACGAAGGGGTAGGGGTGCGGGGCCAGCGCAGCCAGCTCGGCGCGCTCGCCCGCGCGCCGGATGAAGCCGCCGCCGATCGAGTAGTAGGTCTCCTCCCACACCGGCAGCGCGTCGTCGCCGACCCAGACGCTGAAGGTGAGGGCGTTCGGGTGCTCCGGCAGCCTCGTGCGCGGCTCGAAGACGACGTCGTCGCGCGTCATCGCGAGGCCCTGCTCGCCGGCCAGCAGGATCGTCCCCTCCGCGTCGAGGCGCTGCCAGGCCCCGCGCACCAGCGCCGGGTCGCACGTCTCGAGGTCCAGGCCGGCGAGACCGGCGACCACTGCGTCGGGGGTGCCGTGGCCGATCCCGGTGGAGCCGAGCGAGCCGTAGAGGGTGCATCCCACCCGGCTCACGCGGCCGAGGAGCCCGGCGTCGCGGATCCGCTCGGCGAGGGCGAGGGCGGCGCGCATCGGTCCGACGGTGTGCGAGCTGGACGGGCCGATCCCCACGCTGAACAGGTCGAGGACGGAGACGTAGGCGCTCATCCACCGAGACTACGCCGGGGCCGGCGGAGTGCGCCGCCCGAGCCGCGCCCGCGACGAAGAGTCACGGAGATCCGGCGTCGACGAGGGTCTGCGGCGGGTCAGCGCAGCGTCTTGCGCGCCGAGATCTGGCCGGTGTCGAAGCCGAGCAGGTGCAGGCCGCCGTGGAAGCGGGCGTGCTCGACCTTGATGCAGCGGTCCATCACGACGGTCAGGCCCTTCGACTCGCCGTACTCGGCCGCCTCCTGGTTCCAGATCCCCAGCTGCACCCAGACCGTGGGCGCGCCGACGGCGAGGACGTCGTCGATCACGGCGGGGATGTCGCTCGCCTTGCGGAACACGTCGACGATGTCGGGCACGACCGGGAGCTCGGCGAGACTGCGGTAGACCGGCTGCCCCAGGATCTCGGTGGCGTTCGGGTTCACGAAGTAGAGCTCGTAGTCGCTCGACTGCTGCAGGTAGGTGGCGACGAAGTAGGAGGAGCGGGCCGGGTTCGGCGAGGCGCCGACGATCGCCACGGTCCTCGCGCGGCGGAGGATGTCGAGTCGCCTGCGGGCGTCGGGGCCCACCCAGGTGCGCTGCGAGCGCAGCATCCTCGCCAGCGGCGAGTTCGCCGGGACCGAGCAGCTCAGCCCGTTGGACAGCTGGACGACCGTGTCGGCGGTGTCGGTGGTGCTCATGCTCAGACCTCCACGGCCGGGGTGTGCAGGGTGGTGGTCGTGTCCTCGGGGAGCTCGGTCGGAGCGTCGGGGGTGCCGTGCTCCTCGACCGCGCGGGCGAGCGCCTGGTCGAGATCGTAGATGATGTCGTCCGCGTCCTCGATGCCGACGGAGAGGCGGACGAGTCCGGGGAGGACGCCCGCGTGGAGGAGCTGGTCCTCGGTGAGCTGGGCGTGGGTGGTCGAGGCGGGGTGGATCACCAGCGTCTTCGCGTCGCCGATGTTGGCGAGGTGGCTGGCGAGGTCGACCGATTCGATGAAGGTCTGGCCGACGGCGCGGCCGCCCTTGACCACGAAGCTGAAGACCGAGCCCGGTCCCTTCGGCAGGTACTTCTGCGCGCGGTCGTGGTGCGGGTGCGCGGGGAGCCCGGCCCAGTAGACCGCCTCGATGCGGGGGTCGGCGTCGAGCCACTCGGCGACGCGACGCGCGTTGTCGACGTGCGCCTGGATCCGGTACGGCAGCGTCTCGACGCCCTGGGCGAGCAGGAACGCGGAGTGCGGAGCGAGGACCGGCCCGATGTCGCGCAGCTGCTCCGCGCGCAGGCGCGTGAGGAAGCCGTACTCCCCGAAGTTGCCGTCCCACGACAGGTCTCCGTAGGAGGCCACCGGGTCGTGCAGCAGCGGGAACTTCTCGGGGGAGTAGTGGAAGCGCCCCGACTCGACGACGACGCCGCCGAGCGTGGTCCCGTGTCCGCCGAGGAACTTGGTGGCCGAGTGGATGACGATGTCGGCGCCCCACTCGATCGGGCGGACGAGGTAGGGCGTGGCGACCGTGGAGTCGATGATCAGCGGGATGCCGGCGGCGTGCGCGACCGCGGCGAGGCCCTCGATGTCGGCGATCTCGCCGGAGGGGTTCGCGATCGTCTCGGCGTAGAGCACCTTGGTCTTCTCGGTGATCGCCGCCGCGTAGTCGGCCGGGTCGCTCGAGCGGACGAAGGTGGTGTCCACTCCGAAACGGCGGAGCGTGACGTCGAGCTGGGTGATCGATCCGCCGTAGAGGTTGGCGGAGGACACCACGTGGTCGCCCGCGCCGACGAGCGCCGCGAAGGTGATGAACTGCGCCGAGAGCCCGGAGGCCGTGGCGACGGCGCCGAGGCCGCCCTCGAGGCTCGCGACGCGCTCCTCGAAGGAGGCGACCGTGGGGTTCGACAGGCGCGAGTAGACGTTGCCGTACTTCTGCAGCGCGAAGCGGGCCGCGGCGTCGGAGGTGTCGTCGAAGACGAAGGCGCTGGTCTGGTAGATCGGCAGAGCGCGGGCGCCCGTCACCGCGTCGGGGATGTTGCCCGCGTGGATCGCACGCGTCTTGAAGCCGTACTCACGATCTGCCATGCGATCGACGCTAGCGGGAGCCGCCGACACCGCCGCGCTGGAGCGACGCATCGCGTAACAGAGCGGCCCCGCAGTGCAGAGCGACCGTGCGCGACAGAGCGGTCGAGCGGATCGGAGCGCCGATCAGAGCGCCAGCTGCACCGCGGCCAGTCCCATCGCCGCGATCGCCGCCCACGACACCAGGGCGACGAGGAGAGCACGCCACCCCGTCGTCACGAGCGCGCGCACCCGGACGGCGCTGCCGAGCGCGAAGAGGGCCGCGGCGAGGAGCCAGGTCTGCGCGGTGTCGGCGGCGGCGAGCAGTCCCTCCGGCAGGGGGAGGAGCGTGCGCAGCAGCACCGCGGCGAGGAACCCGACCACGAACAGCGGCACGATCGCCGGGCGCGTCCCGCCGGTCCCGCCTCGGCGCCTCGTGACCGCCGCCGCCACCGCGACCATCGGCGCCAGCATGACCACTCGGGTGAGCTTCACCACGACCGCCACGGCCAGCGCCGACGCACCGGCCACCTGGGCCGTCGCCACCACCTGGCCCACGTCGTGGACCGAGGCGCCGACCCAGTGCCCGAACTGCACGTCGGAGAGCCCGAGCGGCTGCTGCAGGGCGGGGAGCACCGCGATCGCGAGCGTGCCGCAGAGCGTCACCAGCGCGACCGGCGTCGCCTGCTCCTGCTCCTTCGCCCGGGTCGCTCCGGCCATCGCGCCGATCGCCGAGGCCCCGCAGATCGAGAAGCCCGCCGCGAGCAGCAGCGGCTCCTGCCCGGGCAGCCGGAGCACCCGGCCCAGCGCCCAGGTCAGGCCGAAGGTGGCCAGGACGATCCCGACCACGACCAGGATCGCGCCCCAGCCCAGCGCAGCGATGTCGATCAGAGAGAGCTTCAGCCCGAGCAGGACGATGCCGGCGCGCATCAGCGAGCGGGACGAGAACTTCAGGCCCGGCGCCAGCGCCCCGCTCAGCAGGGGGCGCGCCGCGGGCAGCTGCGCCACGAGGATCCCGAGCGCGACCGCCGCGGTCAGCATCGGCACTGCCGGCACCGTCGCGTGCAGCAGGGCCGCGATCACCGCCGCGACGGCGCAGGCCGCGACTCCCGGGCCCAGCCGCCGGATCATACCCACGAGGGCAGCCACATGTGGGCCTGCCAGAAGGGGAAGGACGTCTGCGCGCCGATCCAGAGCGGCAGGAAGTAGGCCGTCAGCGCGGCCGCCGCCACCGCGAAGACGAGCACCACGAGGACGCCCCGGGTGCGCCGCCTCCGCTCGTCGCCCGGACTCCCGATCACGATCCCGGCCGTCAGCGCCAGCGCCAGCATCATGTAGGGCTCGAAGACGACGCAGTAGAACTGGAACACCGTGCGGTCGAGGTAGAGGAGCCACGGCAGGTAGCCCGCGACGATCCCCATCAGCACGAAGCCGGCGCGCCACTCCCGGTACCGCGCGAGCCGGTAGAGGAGGTACACCAGCGCCAGGACCCCGGCGTACCAGATGAGCGGATTGGCGACCGAGGTGATCGCCTCGTCGCAGCGTGCGGCGGTGCAGCCGTCGACGCCCGTCGCCTGGTCGACGAAGTACATGCTGGTCGGTCGGAGCATGAGCAGCCAGGTGAGCGGGTTCGCCTCGTAGGGGTGCGAGGCCCGCAGGTTGATCGAGTAGTCGTACATCTGCACGTGGTAATGCCAGAGGCTCTGCGCCCAGTCCGGCACCCACGCCAGAGCCCCGGTCCAGGCGTTGCCGGGGGCCTCCGACGCCCACTGCCGGGCCCATCCGCCGGAGGTGCGCAGCCAGCCCGTCCAGGTGACGAGGTAGGCGATCAGGGCGATCGGCACGACCAGGAGGAAGGTGACCGGACCCTGCTTGAGGATCGCGCCGCTGCCCCAGAACGGCACGCCCGCGCGGCGCCGCATCAGCGCGTCGACGACCACCGCGTACACGCCGTACGCCGCGAGGAAGTAGACGCCCGTCCACTTCACGCCCGCGGCCAGGCCGAAGAGCACGCCGGCCGCGAGCAGCCAGGGCCGCCACCACAGGACCGGCCCCCAGCTCGGCAGCGCTCCCGCCGCCACCTTCCGAGCCAGCTGCAGCTCGGCCCAGCGCCGGTCCAGCAGCACCGCCGCGACCCCGCAGAGCGCGACGAACATCAGGATCCCGTCCAGGAGCGACACCCGCGACATCACGATCGCGTGGCCGTCGAGCGCGAGCATCAGCCCCGCGAAGGAGGAGAGGAGGGTGGAGCGGAACAGGAGGCGGCCGATCACGATCACCAGCGCGACGGCGAGGATCCCCACGACGGCGGTCGCGACGCGCCAGCCGACGCTGTCGTCCGCGCCGAACACGCCCATCCCGAGCCCGATGATCCACTTGCCCAGCGGCGGATGCACCACGAAGGACGGCGCCCCCGTGAAGGTGTCCACGTCGCCGGCCGCGAAGCCGGGGTCCGGGTTCTCGGGCCAGGCGCCCTCGAACCCGAGGTTCCAGAGGGTCCAGGCGTCCTTCACGTAGAAGGTCTCGTCGAACACGAGCGAGCGCGGGTGGCCGAGGTTCCACAGCCGCAGCACCGCGGCCAGGGCGACCACCAGCAGCGGCAGTCCGAGCTCGTACAGCCGGCGGCGCGCGGGGGAGGCGACGAGCCGGGCGTGCAGGTCGTCGAACCAGGAGCCGCGCGGCACGTCCGGGAGCGGGGTGCGCTCCCGCGGTGCGGACGCCTCGGCGGGCTCCACCGGGACCGAGCGCGCCGATCCCGCCGCGTCCAGGAGCAGGTCGTCGAAGTCGCGCTGCGGTCGGTCCGTCACCCGGCCATGCTAACGGGGCGCCTCCTCCCGGGACGGCGGCGATCCGCGGCGGGAGGCCCCGGACCCGGCCTGGGAGACTGGCGGCATGATCATCCTCGCCGGCACTCCCATCGGAAACCTCGGCGACGCCTCCCGCCGGCTCGTGGAGGCGCTGGGCTCCGCCCGCCACGTCGCCGCTGAGGACACGCGCGTGACCATCCAGCTGATGCGCGCCCTGGGCGTCGAGAACCGGCCCGCCCTGTACGCCCTGCACGACCACAACGAGCGCGAGCGCGCCGCCGAGCTGGTGGAGCTGGCCCGCGAGGAGGACCTGCTCGTGCTGAGCGACGCGGGCATGCCCACGGTCTCGGACCCGGGCTACCACCTGGTCGAGGCGGCGGTGGCGGCGGGAGTCGCGGTCACCGCGCTGCCCGGTCCCTCGGCGGTGCTCATGGCGCTCGCCGTGTCCGGGCTCCCGACGGATCGCTTCAGCTTCGAGGGGTTCCTGCCCCGCCGGCACGGCGAGCGGGTCTCGACCTTCCGGGCGCTCGTCGACGAGCGCCGCACCATGGTCTTCTTCGAGTCCCCGCACCGGATCGGCGACGCGCTCGCCGACCTGGTCGAGGCGATGGGCCCGGGGCGGCGCGTCGTCGTCTGCCGCGAGCTCACCAAGATGTTCGAGGAGGTCCGGCGCGGCACGGCGGCCGAGCTGGCCGAGTGGGCGGCCGACGGCCTGCGCGGCGAGATCTGCCTGGTCGTCGAGGGAGCCCCCGCGCGGGAGGCGTCGCTGGAGGACGCGCTGGCCGACGTGCTGGCCCGCGTCGAGGCCGGATCGCGGCTCAAGGAGGCGTCGGCCGAGGTCGCCGAGATCACCGGGCTCTCGCGCCGCGCGCTCTACGAGGCGGCGCTCGCCTCCCGCCGCGGCTGAGGGCTCCCTCCCCGGCGGCGATCGCGGCCGGTCGTCCACGGCCTCCGTCACACGCCGGGAGCGGTGCCGCGCGGTGAATAGGATGGTCGCCATGTCCGACGGCGCCTCCTTCTACCTCACGACCCCGATCTTCTACGTGAACGACGTCCCGCACATCGGGCACGCGTACACCGAGGTCGCCGCCGACGTGCTCACCCGCTGGCACCGCCAGGCGGGCGACGACACCTGGCTGCTGACCGGCACCGACGAGCACGGCCAGAAGATCCTCCGCACCGCCACCGCCAACGGCACGACCCCCCAGGAGTGGGCCGACCGCCTCGTGAGGACCGCCTGGCAGCCGCTGCTCGAGACCATCGACATCGCCAACGACGACTTCATCCGCACCACGGACGCGCGGCACGAGGTCAACGTCCAGAAGTTCCTGCAGAAGCTGTACGACGAGGACGCCATCTACACCGGCCAGTACGAGGGCTACTACTGCGTGGGCTGCGAGGAGTACAAGCAGCTGTCCGACCTCGAGGAGGGCACCGGCGACTACGACGGCCAGTACGTCTGCAAGATCCACTCGAAGCCGGTCGAGCTGCTGAAGGAGAAGAACTACTTCTTCAAGATGAGCGAGTACACCGAGCGGCTGCTCGCGCTCTACGAGGAGCGGCCCGACTTCGTCCAGCCCGAGTCGGCGCGCAACGAGGTCGTCAGCTTCGTCCGCCAGGGCCTGGCCGACCTGTCGATCTCCCGCTCCAGCTTCGACTGGGGCGTGAAGGTCCCGTGGGACGACTCGCACGTGGTCTACGTCTGGTTCGACGCGCTGCTCAACTACATCACCGCGGTCGGCTACGGCCAGGACGAGGCGGAGTTCGAGCGCCGCTGGCCGGCGACCCACATCGTCGGCAAGGACATCCTGCGGTTCCACGCGGTGATCTGGCCCGCCATGCTCATGGCCGCGGGCCTCGAGGTGCCCCGGCAGGTGTTCGGCCACGGCTGGCTGCTGGTCGGCGGCGAGAAGATGTCGAAGTCGAAGCTCACCGGCATCGCGCCCGAGCAGATCACCGACACCTTCGGCTCCGACGCCTTCCGCTACTACTTCCTCCGGGCCATCACCTTCGGCCAGGACGGCTCGTTCTCGTGGGAGGACCTGTCGGCGCGCTACCAGTCCGAGCTCGCGAACGGCTTCGGCAACCTCGCCTCGCGGGTCGTCGCGATGCTGCACCGCTACTACGACGGCGTCGTGCCCGCGCCGGGGGAGCCGACCGAGGCGGAGGAGCGCGTGCAGCGCATCGTCGCCGAGGCCGCCGCGTCGGCCGACCGGTCGATCGACGCGCTCGCGATCCACGATGCGATCACCGCCGTGTGGAGCATCGTCGAAGAGCTCAACGGCTACATCACCGAGCAGGAGCCGTGGGCACTCGCCAAGCGCGAGGAGCGCGAGCGCCTCGGCACGGTGCTCTACACCGCGACGGAGGGGCTCCGCGCCCTGGCCGTGCTGCTCTCGCCGGTCGTGCCGCGCGCGACGGCGTCCCTCTGGGAGGCGCTCGGCGTGACGGAGTCGCTGGGCGCCCTCACCGCGCAGCCGATCCGCGAGGCGGGCCGGTGGGGAGTCCTCCCCGTCGGCACGACCGTCGGGACGCTCGCCGCGCTCTTCCCGCGCATCGAGGCTCCCGCGTCCTGACGGCCGCGCCTCGACCCGTGGACGGAGCAGTCGCGCGGCCTGGAGTCGCCGACGGAGGATCCGCAGGAGAGTGCCCGATGACCGCGATCCGAACGCGAGGGGCCGGGTGCGAGCGGCCCTCCGCTCCGTTGGTGCGCTGATGTCGCGCGAGGTCCTCGACGCTCTCGGGCAGGCGGCCGAGCTCACCCGGCGCCACGTCGGGCACCCCGAGCGCGCCGCCGCGCTCGCCCTGCGCCTGCACCGGGTGACCGCTCCGACCGAGCTCGTCTACACCCGGTTCCCGCCGACCCTCAGCCTGGTGCTGGCCGGCCGGAAGCGCTCGGTGGTCGGCGACTCCGACGAGCGGTGGGGCGCCGGCCGCTTCCTGATCACCCCCGTCGACCTGCCGGTGGTGGCGGCCGTCGTGGAGACCGGCGACCGCGGCGACTTCCTGTCGGCCAACTGGCGTCTCGACCCGCTCGTGGTGGCCGAGATCGCGGCGCTCGCCCCCCGGACGGCCCCGCGGGCTCCCGCCCCGCGGATCGGCACGGTCACGGAGGAGATGGCCGACTCGCTGCGCCGACTCTTCCGTCTGCTCGACGCCCCCGCCGACATCCCGGTGCTCGCCCCCGCGATCACGCGCGAGCTCGTGCTGCGGCTGCTGCAGACGGACCAGGCGCCCCGGCTGCTGGCCGCGTCCAGCACCGTCCGCTCGGAGGCCGTCTCCCGCGCGGTCGAGGCGATGAGCGCGTCGCTCTCGCGCGGCTGGACCCTCGGCGCGCTCGCCGCGGAGGCGGGCACCAGCGTGCCCACACTCACCCGCCGCTTCCGCGAGCTGACCGGGATGTCGCCGCTGGGCTACCTGCGGCGGCTCCGCCTCGGGGAGGCCAGGAGGCTGCTCCTGGTCCGGGGCGACACCGCCGCGCAGGCCGCGGCCGCGGTCGGCTACGCGAGCGCGTCGCACTTCGGGCGCGACTACCGCCGCGCCTACGAGACGACCCCCGCGGCCGACGCCGCGCTCCACCCCGGGCCGCTCGTCCAGATCCACTGAGCGGCGGGCGCTGTCGCGGGGACTCCGAGCGGCGCGTGCCGCGGCGTCAGACGCGGGCGCCGACGATGCCTCCGTCGACGTCGAGCGTCGTGCCGTGGACGTACGAGGCCTCGTCCGAGACGAGCCAGCGCACGGCCAGGGCGATCTCGTCCGGACGTCCGGGCCGGCCGGCGGGGGCGGACGCGGTCATCTGCTCCAGGATCGCCGCGGCGTGCTCGTTGCCGGGCGTGAGAGTCGCGCCGGGCGCGACGGCGACCACGCGCACGCCGCTCGGGCCGTACTCGGCCGCCCACGCCCGCGTGAGGTGCTCCAGCGCCGCCTTGGTCGCGGGGTAGAGGGCGGTCCCCGGCGTTCCCACCCGTCCCATCCACGAGGTGATGTTGACGACCACTCCGCTCCCGCGCTCGGCCATGGCCGGGGCGATCGCCGCGACGAGCTGGTGCGGCACGCGGATGTTCGTGGTGAGGAGGGACTCGACATCGGCGTCGCTGAGGTCGGCGGTCGGCCCCACCGGGAACACTCCGGCGTTGTTGACGAGGACGTCGATCCGCCCGTCGAGGAGGGTCAGCGCCCGCTCGGCGACGGCGCGGGTCTCCTCCGGCGTGCCCGCGAGGTCGGCGACGAGCGCGGAGGCGGTGCCCCCGTCGGCGCGGATGCCGCGGACGACGGACCCGACCCGCTCGGGGTCGCGTCCGTGCACGAGGACGTGAGCGCCGGCCCCGGCGAGCCGGCGGGCGATGGCTGCGCCGATCCCGCTCGAGGATCCGGTGACGAGGGCGTGGCGCCCGGCGAGGGAGCCGGGTGCGGAGTGGGCGAGGAGCTCGGTGTCTGTCATGGCTCCAGCCTCCCGGCGGCGCGGGAGGCGGGCTGTCCCGATCCGATCGGGTGCTGACCCGATCCGCTCAGGGCGCCTCAGCGGCCGCCTCTCGGCCCTCGTCCACCCGGGACTCCGGCCCGCGCGAGCCCTCCCGGTAGCCTGGAGCGCATGACCGACAGCCAGCACGTCCGCTCCCGCGAGGCCTCGTCCGGCCGCGACCTGACGTACCCGCCGCTGCCCGAGGCGCTCGTCGTCCCCGTCTACGACAACCACACGCACCTCGAGATCGCCGACGGCCTCGAGCCGCTCGACCACCGCGAGCAGCTCGACCGGGCCTCCACCGTCGGGGTCCGCGGCGTCGTCCAGGTCGGCACGGACGTCGAGACGAGCCGCTGGTCGGCCGAGCAGGCGGCGAGCGAGCCGCGCATGCTGGCCGCCGTCGCGATCCACCCCAACGAGGCGCCCGAGCTGGAGCAGCGCGGCGAGCTCGACGCCGCCCTCGCCGTGATCGCCGAGCTGGCGGAGCAGCCGCGGGTGCGCGCCATCGGCGAGACCGGGCTCGACTTCTTCCGCACCGGCGAGAGCGGCCGCGCCGCGCAGTTCCGCTCCTTCGAGGAGCACATCCGCATCGCGAAGGAGCACGACCTCGCGCTGCAGATCCACGACCGCGACGCGCACCGCGAGGTCATCGAGACCCTGCGCCGCGTCGGAGCCCCCGAGCGCACCGTCTTCCACTGCTTCTCCGGGGACGCGGAGATGGCGCGGATGTGCACGGACGAGGGCTGGTACCTCTCCTTCGCCGGCACCGTGACGTTCAAGAACGCCGAGCCGCTGCGGGAGGCGCTCGTCGCGACCCCGCGGCACCTCATCCTGGTCGAGACCGACGCGCCGTACCTCACTCCGTCGCCCTTCCGCGGCCGCCCGAACGCGCCCTACCTCCTCCCGCACACCCTGCGCTCGATGGCCGCGACCCTCGAGACCGACGTCGGCCACCTGGCCGCGACGATCGCCTCGAACACGGAGGCCGTGTACGGCGAGTGGGGCGGCGAGGTCGGCTCCGAGCCGACGGAGCCGGTCGGACCCCTCGCATGAGCGGCCGCCACGCCGCCGAGCCGACGGCCGCCGCGATCCCGCGCCTGCTGGGCCCGGCCGAGATCCGCGACCTCGCCGGCCTCCTCGACGTCACGCCGACCAAGAAGCTCGGCCAGAACTTCGTGCACGACGCCAACACGGTCCGCCGCATCGTCAAGCTCGCTCGGGTGCGCCCGGGGGAGACCGTCGTCGAGATCGGCCCCGGCCTCGGATCGCTGACCCTCGGCCTGCTCGAGGCGGGCGCACAGGTCGTGGCCGTCGAGATCGACGGGCGCCTCGCCGAGCAGCTGCCGCGCACCGTCGAGCTGATGGCGCCGGGCGCCGATCTCGCGGTCGTGCACGCCGACGCGATGAAGGTGCTCGACCTGCCGGGGGAGCCGGTCCGGCTCGTCGCCAACCTCCCGTACAACATCTCGGTGCCGGTGCTCCTGCACTTCCTCGAGCACTTCGCCAGCATCCGGTCCGGAGTGGTGATGGTGCAGTCCGAGGTCGGGCACCGGCTCGCCGCCGGTCCCGGCTCCAAGGTCTACGGCGGCCCGAGCGTCAAGGCGGCGTGGTTCGGCTCCTGGACGACGGGCGGCGCGGTCTCGCGTCAGATCTTCTGGCCGGTGCCGAACGTCGACAGCGTGCTCGTCGCGTTCGACCGCGGCGAGGAGCCGGGCGACGAGACCCTGCGCCGCGCCGTCTTCGCGGTCGTCGACGCGGCGTTCGCGCAGCGGAGGAAGATGCTCCGCCAGTCGCTCGCGACCCTCTTCGGCGACAGCGCCGCGGCGATCGTCGCGCTCGAGCGGGCCGGCGTCCCGCAGACCGCGCGCGGCGAGGAGCTGGACGTCGCCGCCTTCGTCCGCCTGGGCCGCGAGCTCGATCCGGCGAGGGTCCCCGTGCGCGGCGCGGCGGTGCCCGACGGGTCGCTGGCGGAGACCGACGGGGACGACGCGGACGGCGACGGGGAGCCCGTCCCGGGTGCGGACGAGGGCGCCTCCGCCACCCTGTAGCGTGGATGCATGGCCCACCGCGCGACGTCGAACCGGGTCCACGCGCGGGCGCCCGGCAAGATCAACGTGTTCCTCAAGGTCGGCGCCGTGCGCGACGACGGGTACCACGAGCTGGCCACCGCGTTCCAGTCGCTCTCCCTCTACGAGGACGTGTTCGCGGAGGAGGCGGCCGACTTCTCGGTCTCCTTCTCGGGCTCGATCGACACCTCCCGCCTGGCCGTCGACGGCTCCAACCTCGCGATCAAGGCGGCTCGGGCGCTCGCCCGGGCGACCGGCTACCGCGGCGGCGTGCACCTCGAGATCGAGAAGAACGTCCCCATCGCCGGCGGCATGGGCGGCGGCTCGGCCGACGCTGCCGCGACCCTCCTCGCCTGCGACGCGCTCTGGGGCACGGCCTGCACGAGGGAGCAGCTGCTCGGCATCGCCGCGAGCCTCGGCGCCGACGTCCCCTTCTCCTTCACCGGCGGCACCGCGATCGGGGTCGGCCGCGGCGATGAGCTGAGCCCGGCGCTCGCCAAGGGCCGCTTCGAGTGGGTGCTGGTCCTCTCGGAGGAGGGCCTGTCGACCCCCGAGGTCTACAGCGAGCTCGACCGGCACCGCGAGCGCCACCTGCACGACTTCCGCCCGATCTCGGCGACCCCCGCCATCGATCCCAACGTGCTGCAGGCCCTCCGCGCCGGCGACGCCGCCATGCTCGCCGACGCGATGCACAACGACCTGCAGGCGCCGGCGCTGCACCTGCAGCCCGGGCTCGCCCGCATCCTCGAGCTCGGCGAGGGCCGCGGAGCGCTCGGCGGCCTCGTCTCGGGGTCCGGACCGACCGTGGCGTTCCTCGCTCCGGACGCCGATGCGGCGGCCGACCTGCAGCGCGAGCTGAGCTCCGCGCGGCTGAGCGCCGTGCGGGTCTCCGGCCCGGTCCACGGGGCGCGCCTGCTCTCGACCTAGTCGCGGAGGCGGTGCCTCCGGAGCGGGGCTCGCGAGCCTCGCGCCCGGCGCCCTCCACAGACGGTCCGCAGAGAAGTTCCGACGTCGTGGCTTAGAGTGCCGCTCATGTCCCGCCGAGCCACCCTCTTCGCGATCCTCTCCGGGATCGTGGCCGCCGTCGTCGCCCTCGCGGCCGCCGAGGTCGTCGCGGTCTTCACCGGAGCGGGCGGCAGTCCGCTGGTCGCGGTCGGCGGCTTCGTCATCGACATCGTGCCCCCGGGCGTGAAGGACACGGTCATCGCGCTCTTCGGCACCGGCGACAAGCTCGTGCTGCTGGTCTCGATCGGCCTCGCGATCGCGCTGCTGGCCGTCGGCGCGGGAGTCCTCGAGTACCGCCGCCCGCCGTTCGGCGTGCTGCTGCTGGCCGTCGTCGCGGGCGCCGGTGCGCTCGCCGCCGTCAGCCGCGAGGGCGCGTCCGGGATCGACGCGGCGCCGAGCGTCGTGGGCATGGTGGCCGGTGCCGCGGTGCTCCGCTCGGCCTCCGTCCGCCTCCGCGGCTGGCAGGAGGAGCGCGAGAGCGACTCCCCGGACCGCCGGTCGTTCCTCCGCCTGGTCGGGATCGCCGGAGTCGCCGCGGTCGCCGCCGGCATCGGCGCCCGCTTCCTCACGTCCGCCTCCGCCGCCGTTACGGCCGTGCGCGAGGCCGTGTCCCTGCCGGCTCCCGCCTCGGCCGCCGCGCCCGTCCCGGCCGGCGCCGTGCTCGACGACATCGACGGCATCAGCTCCTACGTCACTCCCAACTCCTCGTTCTACCGGATCGACACCGCGCTCTCGGTGCCGTCGGTCGAGCCCGCCGACTGGTCGCTGATGATCACCGGAATGGTGGAGGAGGAGATCGAGATCACCTGGGACGAGCTGCTCGCACTGCCGCTCGAGGAGCACCTGGTCACCCTGTCCTGCGTGTCCAACGAGGTCGGCGGCGACCTGATCGGCACCGCCCTCTGGCTGGGCTACCCGATCCGCGAGCTGCTGGCCCGGGCCCGGCCGACCGCCGGCGCCGACATGGTGCTCTCGCGGAGCATCGACGGCTTCACCGCCTCCAGCCCGCTCGACGTGCTGCAGGACGAGGACCGCGCGAGCCTGCTCGCCGTCGGGATGAACGGCGAGCCGCTCCCGGTCGAGCACGGCTTCCCCGTCCGGATGGTCGTCCCCGGCCTGTACGGCTACGTCTCGGCGACGAAGTGGGTCGTCGAGCTGAAGGTCACGACCTTCGCGGAGGACCTGGCGTACTGGTCGACGCGCGGCTGGACCGAGCGCGGTCCGATCAAGATCGAGTCGCGGATCGATGTGCCGCGCCAGGGCCAGCCCGTCGAGGCGGGGACGGTCGCCGTGGCGGGAGTCGCCTGGGCGCCGCACACCGGCATCGCGAAGGTTGAGGTGCAGATCGACGGCGGCGCCTGGCAGGAGGCGCGCCTCGCCGAGCAGGTCACCGCGGACACGTGGATCCAGTGGGTCCTCGAGTGGGACGCGACGGTCGGCGACCACGTCGTGACCGTGCGCGCCACCGACGCGGACGGCACGGTGCAGACCACGGTCGAGCGCCCGCCTGCCCCCGACGGCGCCACGGGACTGCACCGCCGCTCGGTGTCCGTCTCGGAGCCGGCACCCGCGGGCTGAGGTCCGGGGGCCGCGACCCGGCCGCACTGTGATCGACCCGCGGCGGACCGCTCAGGCGGCACCGCCTAGGCTGGATCCCTATGGCACATCTGCTGGGCGCCGAGGCGCTGCGACTCGAGTACCCCACACGCGTGATCTTCGACGACGTCTCCCTGGGGATCGAGGAGGGCGACCGCATCGGGATCGTCGGACGCAACGGCGACGGCAAGTCGACCCTCCTGCGCCTGCTCGCGCAGCGCATCGAGCCGGACAGCGGCCGCGTCACGCACCGCCGCGGCGTCACGCTCGGGATGCTCGACCAGGCCGACACGGTCGATGAGGACCTCACCGTCGCCCAGGCCGTCGTCGGCGGGCTCCAGGAGCACGAGTGGGCGGGCGACGCGCGCACCCGAGACGTGATCGCGGGCCTGCTGCGCGACGTCCCCTGGGACGGAGTGGTCGGCTCCCTCTCGGGCGGGCAGCGGCGCCGGGTCGCCCTCGCGAAGCTGCTCGTCGGCGACTGGGACGTCGTCTTCCTCGACGAGCCCACCAACCACCTCGACGTCGAGGGCATCGCCTGGCTCGCCGAGCACCTCAAGCGCCGCTGGGCGGCGTCGTCGGGCGGGCTCGCGGTCGTCACCCACGACCGGTGGTTCCTCGACGAGATCTGCACCGCCACCTGGGAGGTGCACGACCGTCTCGTCGAGCCGTTCGAGGGCGGGTACGCGGCGTACATCCTGCAGCGCGTCGAGCGCGACCGGATGGCCTCGACCATGGAGGCCAAGCGCCAGAACCTGATGAAGAAGGAGCTCGCCTGGCTCCGCCGCGGCGCCCCCGCCCGCACGGCGAAGCCCAAGTTCCGGATCGACGCCGCGAACCAGCTGATCGAGGACGAGCCCCCGGTGCGCGACTCGGTCTCGCTCTCGCAGCTCGCCGTCTCGCGCCTGGGCAAGGACGTCGTCGACCTGCTCGACGTCACCGTCCGCTACGGCGAGCGGACCGTCCTCAACCGCATCGAGTGGCGGATCGCGCCTGGCGAGCGCACCGGCATCCTCGGCGTGAACGGCGCCGGCAAGTCGACCCTCCTCGGCCTGGTCGCGGGCAGCGTGGAGCCGACGAGCGGCCGGGTGAAGCGCGGCACCACCGTTCGCGTCGCGATCCTCGACCAGCAGCTGCGCGAGCTGACCGGGGTCCAGCACCGGCCCGTCCGCGAGATCATCGCGGAGCAGCGCACCAGCTACTCCATCGGCGGCAAGGAGATGACCCCGGGCCAGCTGCTCGAGCGGCTCGGCTTCTCGAGCGCGCAGCTCTCGACGCCCGTGAAGGACCTCTCGGGCGGTCAGCGCCGGAGGCTCCAGCTCCTGCTCATCCTGCTCAGCGAGCCCAACGTGCTGATCCTCGACGAGCCGACCAACGACCTCGACACCGACATGCTCGCCGCGATCGAGGACCTGCTCGACTCCTGGCCGGGCACCCTCCTCGTCGTCTCGCACGACCGGTACCTGCTCGAGCGCGTCACCGACCAGCAGTACGCCGTGATGGACGGCGCGTTCCGCCACCTGCCCGGCGGCGTCGAGCAGTACCTCGACCTGCGCCGCGCGCTCGAGAAGGGTGCGCCCGCGGCGGCGTCGTCGGGCTCCTCCTCCGCCGCGCCGGCGTCGAGCGGACTCGCGGGGGCCGAGCGCCGCACCGCTGAGAAGGAGGTGTCGGCGATCGACCGGCGCCTGCACAAGCTCACGCAGCTGACGAAGACCGTGCACGAGAAGATGGCGACGCACGACCAGGACGACTACGACGGGATCCTGGCGCTCAACGCCTCGCTCCGCGCCTACGAGGACGAGACGGCCGAGCTCGAGCTGCGCTGGCTGGAGCTCTCGGAGCAGCTCGAGGGCTGACGCCGCTCTCCTCCGCGGCACCGGCAGCTGTCCCGTACCGCGAGGGCGGGCCGCCGTCGCGGGCCCGGGCCGACCGGCTCAGCCGAAGTCGAGGGAGAGCTTCCGGAGGAGCTGCGCCAGCCGCTCCTGCTGGGCGTGGGTGAGCGCGCCGAGCAGCTCCTGCTCCGCATCGACCAGGCGGGTGATCGCCGCGTCGACCCGGGCGAGCCCCGACGGCGTCATCTGCACCAGCACGCCGCGCCCGTCGTTCGGGTCGTCGAGGCGCTCGACCAGGTCGCGCTCGACCAGCCGGTCGATGCGGTTGGTCATGGTGCCGCTGGTGACCATGGTCGCCTGGAGGAGCTGCTTGGGGCTCATCCGGTAGGGCGCGCCCGCGCGCCGCAGGGCCGAGAGCACGTCGAACTCCCACGTCTCGAGCTCCGACCGGCCGAAGGCGCTGCCGCGCGCGCGCTCGAGCTGCTTGGCCAGCCGGCGCATCCGCGAGAAGACCTGGAGCGGCGTGAAATCGAGATCGGGCCGCTCCCGGACCCAGGCGTCGACGATCCCGTCGACCTCGTCATTCGCACTCACCCGTCCATTGTGGCGGCTGGGCGGCTCGGGGGACGCCGGGAGGCGGACGGGCCGGGAGGCGGGGGCCTCCCGGGCCGCCGTCGCCCGCCCGAGCGGCGGCCGCCCGCGCCCGAGGCGGGGCCGGGGGCGCGGGGATGGCAGGATGGACGGCGCGCGATCGCGCGGTCCGCCATGGTGTAACGGCAGCACGGCAGCCTTTGGAGCTGTCCGGTCCAGGTTCGAATCCTGGTGGCGGAGCGGCACCAGGACGGTGCGCTCACGGAGGAGAACGCGAAGAACATGGCAGACAGCACGCTCGCCGTCGTGATCCTGGCGGCAGGCCAGGGCACCCGCATGAAGTCCCGCACCCCGAAGGTCCTGCACCGCCTCGCCGGGAGGCCGCTGCTCGGGCACGTGCTCGACACGGCCGCCTCGCTCGACGCGGCGCACGTCGTCACCGTGGTGCGCCACGAGCGCGACCGGGTCGCCGAGGCCGTCCTCGAGCACACGCCCTCCGCGCTGGTGGTGGACCAGGACGAGACGCCCGGCACCGGCCGCGCGGTCGAGCAGGGCCTCGCGGCGCTCCCGGAGTCCTTCGCCGGCACGGTCGTCGTGCTGAGCGCCGACGTCCCGCTGCTGGACGCGCCGACCCTCCGCCGCCTGCTCGACGAGCACCTCGCCGCGGCGAACGCGCTCACCATGCTCTCCTCCGTCCTCGAGGACCCGACCGGCTTCGGCCGGATCGTCCGCGGCGCCGACGGAGCCTTCGCCTCCATCGTGGAGCAGAAGGACGCCAGCCCCGACGAGCTCGACCTCACCGAGATCAACGCCGGCGTCTACGCCTTCGACGCCGCCGCGCTCCGCTCGGTCATCGGCGCGATCGGCACCGAGAACGCGCAACGGGAGAAGTACCTCACCGACGCCGCCGCCGCGCTCAAGGCCGCCGGTCGCGCGATCGAGGCCGTCCCCGTGCAGGACCGCTGGCTCGTGGCCGGGATCAACGACCGCGCCCAGCTCGCCGACGCGGCGCTCGAGCTCAACGCGCGCATCGTGCGCCGCTGGCAGCTCGAGGGCGTCACGATCCAGGACCCGGCGACCACCTGGATCGACGTGGACGCGGTCCTCGCCCCGGACGTCGAGATCCTCCCGGGCACGCAGATCAAGGGCCCGACCGTCATCGCCACCGGTGCGGTCATCGGCCCGGACACCACGCTCGACTCCTGCGAGGTCGGCGAGGACGCGGTCGTGAAGCGCTCCGACGCGACGCTCGCCGTCATCGGCGCGAAGGCCCAGGTCGGCCCGTTCTCGTTCCTCCGCCCCGGCACCGTGCTCGGCGCCCGCGGCAAGATCGGCACCTACGTCGAGACCAAGAACGCCGTCATCGGCGAGGGATCGAAGGTCCCGCACCTCTCCTACGTCGGCGACGCGGTCATCGGCGAGGAGTCGAACATCGGCGCCGGCTCGATCTTCGCCAACTACGACGGGGTGAGCAAGGCGTCCTCCGTGGTGGGCTCGCACGTGCGTGCGGGGTCGCACAACGTCTTCGTCGCCCCCGTTAGAATCGGTGACGGAGCGTACACGGGCGCCGGCACGGTCATCCGCAAGGACATCCCCGCCGGAGCCCTCGGGATCACCGTCGCTCCGCAGCGCAACATGGCCGGGTGGGTGCAGACCCACCGTCCGGGCACCGCGGCGGCCGACGCCGCCGAGGCGGCCCTGGCGTCGGATCCCACCGGATCCGACCAGGCGCCCACCGGAGGAAGCGGAGCACAGTGACCGGCATCACCGCCAGCAACAAGAAGAGCCTGGTCCTCGTCTCGGGGAGGGCGCATCCGGCACTGGCGGAAGCGGTCGCCGCCGAGCTCGGGACCGAGCTCGTCACGACCGAGGGGCGCACCTTCGCCAACGGCGAGCTCTACGTCCGCTACGGCGAGTCGGTCCGCGGAGGCGACGTGTTCGTCCTCCAGTCGCACACGTCCCCGATCAACGAGTGGCTGATGGAGCAGCTGATCATGGTCGACGCGCTCAAGCGCGCCTCCGCCAAGCGGATCACCGTGGTCGCCCCCTTCTACCCCTACGCGCGCCAGGACAAGAAGGGCCGCGGCCGCGAGCCGATCTCGGCCCGCCTCGTCGCCGACCTCTTCAAGGCGGCGGGAGCCGACCGGATCATGTCGGTCGACCTGCACGCGGCGCAGATCCAGGGCTTCTTCGACGGCCCCGTCGACCACCTCTTCGCGATGCCGGTGCTGCTCGAGCACTTCCGCGAGAAGCTCGACCCCTCGACCCTCACCATCGTCTCGCCCGACATGGGCCGCGTCCGCGTCGCCGACATCTGGAGCGACAAGCTCGGCGTCCCGCTGGCGATCATCCACAAGCGCCGCGACCCGAAGGTCGCCAACCAGGTCTCCGTCCACGAGATCGTCGGCGAGGTGAAGGGCCGCGTCTGCCTCCTCGTCGACGACCTCATCGACACCGGGCGCACCATCGCGAAGGCGGCCGAGGCGCTGAAGAAGGCGGGCGCGATTGGCGTGGTCGTCGCGGCCACCCACGCCGTCTTCTCGGACCCGGCGGTCGAGCTCCTGAGCTCGGAATTCATCGACTCGGTCGTCGTCACCGACACCCTGCCGCTGCCGCCGGAGAAGACCTGGGACCGCCTGACGATCCTGCCCATCGCTCCGCTGCTGGCCCGCGCCATCCACGAGGTCTTCGACGACGGCTCCGTGACGTCGATGTTCGACGGCGACGCGTAGGACCCCGCGCCCCGGGTGCGCCCTGCACGGCGCACCCGGGTCCCGCCCCGGCTCCACCGCCTAGGGTGAGGCCGTGCCCCAGCGTTCGGATGCGACCCTCGCCCTGGCGGCGGTCTTCCTGGTCTGGTCGCCGGCCGCCGCCGCGGCGGGCTGGTGGCTGCTCCTCGGGCTCGCCGTCGCGGCGGCCGCCGCGGCCCTGGGCGCCGTCGCCGACGCCGGGCGCACCGTCCACGACGGCCCCTCCTCCGAGTGGCTCGGGATCGTCGGGCGCGCCTTCGCCTCGGCCGCGCTGGCCCTGACCGCGGCCCAGTCGGTCCTCGGGGGAGCGGCCCGGCCCCTGGCCGTCCTGCTGCTCGTGGCCGTCGCGCTCTTCGGCCTGCACGGCGGGCGCCTCCCCGCTCGCCCGGTCCTGCTCCTCGTCGGCGCGGTCGTCGTCCTGCTGGCCGCCGCCGCCGTGATCCTGCTGGCGTCCCCTCCGGACCCCGCGCCGCTCGACCCGCTGCGCGACGGAGGGCCGCTGGGAGCCGGCACCGCCGCGGCGCTGCTCCTGATCCTCCTGCCGACCTCCCGCTCCGGCGCGGTGACGGCTCTCCGCCCCGCCCTGCTGCGCATCGGGATCGCCACGGCGGCCGCCGCCGCGCTCGGCACCGGTCTGCTCCTGGCGGCCGGTCCCGAGGTCCTCGCGTCCTCGGAGACCTCCCTGAGCGCTGTCACCCGGGGCACGCCCGCGTCCGGGCTCGTCGGGGCCGCCGCGGTGATCGCGGTCCTGCTCGCGCTCCTCGACCTCGGGAGGAGGGATGCGCGCGCCCTCGTCCGTCTCGCCGACGCAGGGGAGATGCCGGCGGTGCTCGCCGCCAGGAACCGCAGGACCGGCGTGCCCGCGGCGGCCCAGCTGGTCCTCTGCCTGGTCGCCGTGCTCGCGGTCGTGATCCTCGACGCCGACGCGCTGCTCGCCTTCGCCATGGCCGCCCTGCTGGTGGCGACCATCGTGCGGCGCCTCGACCACGGAGCTGCCGGGGCGAGCGGCCCGGCCCTCGCGTCGGCCGCGGTCTCGCTGCTGCTCCTGCTCGCCCTCCCGGCTGCCACGGCGGCCGCCGCAGCGGTGCTCCTGGCGGCGCTCCTGATCGCGCGGGCGTTCCGGAGCTGAGGGGTCAGCCGGCCCGGGCGTCGAGCGCGTGCTCGGGGAGCCGGACGCCACCGCCCGGCTCCGCTGACGACGGGGGAGCTCCCTCCCCAACGCGGAAGGCGCCCCCGCCCGAGGATCCGAGGATCCTGCAGGCGGGGGCGCCTTCCCGTGCGACGCGGGTCAGTGCGTGGAGGGGTCCTGCTCGACCTCGGTGCGGTCGCCCGACCACAGCGTGTGGAAGGTGCCCTCCTTGTCGACGCGCTTGTAGGTGTGCGCTCCGAAGAAATCGCGCTGGCCCTGCACGAGAGCGGCCGGGAGGCGCTTGGAGGCGAGCGAGTCGTAGTACGACAGCGCGGCGCCGAAGCCGGGGATCGGCACGCCCGAGAGCGCGGCGGTCGAGACGATGCGGCGCCAGGCGGCCTCGCCGTTGGCGACGGCCTCGGCGAAGTACGGGTCCTCGAGGAGGGTCGTGATGCCGGCGTTCTCGTCGTAGGCGTCGACGATGCGGTTGAGGAACTGGGCGCGGATGATGCAGCCCGCGCGCCAGATCTTGGCGACCGCTCCCTTGTCGATCTCCCAGCCGTACTTCTCGGCTCCGGCGATGATCGCGTCGAAGCCCTGCGAGTAGGCGACGACCTTGGAGGCGTAGAGCGCGGCGCGCACGTCGTCCTCGAAGCCCTCGTACTTCTCGACCGGGGTCGGGCGCGAGGTGACGCGGGCCTGCACGGCCTCGCGCTGCTCGGGGTGGGAGGACACGGCACGGGCGAAGACGGCCTCGGCGATGCCGCCGACGGGGACGCCGAGGTCGAGCGCGTTCTGCACGGTCCAGACGCCGGTGCCCTTCGAGCCGGCCTGGTCGAGGACGACGTCGATGAAGGGGTTGCCGGTGTCGGCGTCGACCTGGCGGAGCACCTCGGCGGTGATCTCGATGAGGTACGACTCGAGGTCGCCCTTGTTCCAGGCGTCGAAGACCTCGGCGATGGCGGCGGGCTCGTGTCCCCCGACGGTGCGGAGCAGGTCGTACGCCTCGGCGATGAGCTGCATGTCGGCGTACTCGATGCCGTTGTGGATCATCTTGACGAAGTGGCCGGCGCCGTCGGTGCCGATGTGGGTGACGCAGGGCTCGCCCTCGGCGACCGCGGCGATCGACGAGAGGATCGGGCCGAGCGTCCTGTAGGACTCGACCGAGCCGCCGGGCATGATCGACGGGCCCTTGAGCGCGCCCTCCTCGCCGCCGGAGATGCCGGTGCCGACGAAGTGGATGCCGGTCTCGCGGACGGCCCTCTCGCGGCGGATGGTGTCGGTGAAGAGCGCGTTGCCGCCGTCGACGATGATGTCGCCGGGCTCGAAGACCTTCGTCAGCTGCTCGATCACGGCGTCGGTGCCGCGGCCGGCCTGGACCATGATGATCGCGGTGCGCGGGGTGGCGAGCGAGGCGGCGAAGTCCTCGATGGTCTCGGACGCGACGAAGCCCGCCTCCGGGTGCTCCGTGATGAGGGTCTCGGTGCGGCCGTAGGAGCGGTTGAACACCGCGACCGTGTTGCCCTCGCGGCTGGCGAGGTTGCGGGCGAGGTTCGAGCCCATCACCGCCAGACCGACGACTCCGATGTTGGCTGTGGCGGTGGGCTTGTCAGACACGGTTCTCCTCGACGTTCGCGTTCAGGGGCGAGCCCAGGCTAGCCCCGGGTCGCTCCGGGGAGCCCGGGTCCGAGCCGTCTCCCGGCTGCACATCGGTCGTGCGGCGCGCGCACGGTCTTGCGCGCGCCGCGACGACCGCGACCGGAGCCGGTCAGGCGCCGTGGCCGAGGGGGACGCGCTCCGACGGGATCGGCGGCGGCGGGGGAGTGCCGTCGCCGAACGGGCGGCCGCCGAGCTCCTCGCGGCGCGAGGGGACGAGCCAGCCGGAGAGGTCCGGGCCCTTGGGGACGACGCCGGTCGGATTGATGTCCCGCTGCACCTCGTAGTAGTGCGACTTGATGTGGGTGAAGTCGATCGTGTCGCCGAACCCCGGAGTGGCGAAGAGGTCGCGGGCGTAGCCCCAGAGCGCGGGCATCGCCGACAGCAGGTTCCGGTTGGCCTTGAAGTGGCTGTAGTAGACGGCGTCGAAGCGGGCGAGCGTCGTGAAGAGCCGCACGTCCGCCTCGGTGATGGTGTCGCCGACCAGGTAGCGGCGGGTGCTCAGCCGCTCCTCCAGCCAGTCCAGCCGCGCCCAGAGGCGGTCGTAGGCCCGGTCGTAGGAGCGCTGCGAGCCGGCGAAGCCGCACTTGTAGACGCCGTTGTTCACGTCGTGGAAGACCAGCTCGGCGATCTCGTCGATCTCCTCGCGGTGCTCCTCGGGGTAGAGGTCGGGGGCGCCGTCGCGGTGGAACGCGGTCCACTCGGTGGAGAAGTCGAGCGTCATCACCGGGTAGTCGTTGGTGACGACCTGGCCGCTCGGGATGTCCACGAGGGCCGGGACGGTGATCCCGCGCGGGTAGTCGGGGAAGCGGGCGAAGAACGCGTCCTGGAGGCGGGGGATGCCCAGCACCGGGTCGACCCCGCCCGGATCGAGGTCGAAGGTCCAGCTGCGCTTGTCGTGGGTGGGCCCGCAGATGCCCATCGAGAGGGCGTCCTCGAGCCCGAGCAGGCGCCGCACGATCACGGCGCGGTTCGCCCACGGGCAGGCGCGGGAGACGACGAGGCGGTAGCGCCCGGCCTCCACCGGGTACCCGTCGCGGCCGTCGGCGGTGATCCGCGTCGGGATGTAGTTCGTGTCGCGGTGGAAGCCGTTCTTCTCGACGTAGGAGCCGAAGTCGTCGCTCGTCATACCCGCACGGTAGGCGGTCCGCCTGGACGTCCGGCTCCGAGTCCGGCGGCGCGACCGCCTGCTGGCGGGCGGCCGCGATGCCGGGTAGGATCGGCAGCTGAACTTCGGCGAGGGATGCACGTGCATCCGTGATCGACGCGGTGGAAGCAGGCGAGGCCCCCACGGGGCGCCACGGACTTCTCCTCACGCTGACATGCGTTCGAGTCGACAAACCGTCCGTGGCCGCAGGCCACGACCCGATCCGGTGGCGTGCGCGCCGCCCAAGGAGAACATCATGGCTGAACTGACCAACAAGGTCGTCGTCGAGGTCCGCACCTCGTTCGGCAAGGGCGCCGCCCGCAAGATCCGCGCGCAGGACAAGATCCCCGCGGTCCTCTACGGCCACGGCACCGAGCCCCAGCACCTCACCCTCCCGGGCCACCAGGTGCTCCTGCTCACCCGCAAGGCGAACGCGATCCTCGAGCTCGACATCGAGGGCGCCGCGCAGACCACCCTGGTGAAGGACATCCAGCGCGACCCGGTGCGCCAGATCATCGAGCACATCGACCTCGTCGTCATCAACAAGGGCGAGAAGGTCGAGGTGGACATCCCCGTGCACGTCGAGGGCGACGCCGCTCCCGGCACCCTCGTCTCGATCGAGTCGAACACCCTCTCGCTCGAGGTCGACGCCACGCGCATCCCGCAGAACATCGTCGTCTCCGTCGAGGGCCTCGAGGCCGGCACGCAGATCACCGCCGCTGACGTCACGCTCCCCGAGGGCGCCACGCTGGTCACCGACGCCGAGGTGCTCATCGTCAACGTCACCGCCGAGGTCGAGCAGGACCTGGGCGAGGACGACGAGACCCCGGCCTCGGGCGACGTCGTCGCCGAGACCGCGGAGTAGTCCGCACCACCCCGGGAACGGGCCCGCTCGCAGCCGCGGCGGGCCCGTTCCGCGTCCGGCGGGGGAGTCCCTCCGCCGCCCCCGAGGAAGAGGAACGACATGGGTGACACCTGGCTGGTCGTCGGACTGGGCAACCCGGGAGCGCAGTACGCGCGCAACCGGCACAACGTCGGCCAGATGGTGCTCGACGAGCTCGCGACGCGGATCGGCGGCTCGTTCCGCCGGCACAACCGCGCCAACGCCGTGGTCGCCGAGGGCTTCCTCCGCCCGGGCGGACCGAAGCTCGTGCTGGGCAAGCCCAACAGCTTCATGAACCTCTCCGGAGGGCCGACGGCGCAGCTGCTCGACTTCTACTCGGTCGACCCGGCACACCTGATCGTCGTGCACGACGAGCTCGACATCCCCTTCGACACCCTGCGCCTCAAGCAGGGCGGCGGTCACGGAGGGCACAACGGCATCCGCGACATCCTCGCGGCGACCGGAGGAGCCGAGTTCCTGCGCGTGCGGGTCGGCATCGGCCGCCCGCCGGGCCGCCAGCAGGCCGCCGACTTCGTGCTGAAGGACTTCGCCGGCCCGGAGCGCGAGGCGCTCCCGATCCTGGTCTCGGACGCCGCCGACGCCGTCGAGCTCATCGCCGACTCCGGCCTCTCCGCCGCCCAGCTGAAGTTCCACACCAGCGCCTGACCCGCCCTCCACCGAGGGGACCCCGGACGGCGAGGGAGACCGCAGCGCCGGGCTCCCTCGACGGTTCGGGGTTCCCTCGGCGGTCGGCCCGCGGGGCGGCCGTAAACTGGACCCGTGCCCCTCAACGAGATCATCTCGGCGCTGTCGCGCGCCTCCACGTTCGACGATGCTCTCGCGTACGCGGTGCGGGACGCCGACTTCTCGGTGGCTGACGGCCTCCGGGTCCCCCTGCTCGCGGGCCTGATCGAGAGGCGCGCGGAGGCGGGACGCCCGCAGGCGGCGCTGGTGGTCACGGCCACGGGCCGCGACTCCGAGAACGTGCGCGCCTCCCTCGGCTGCATGCTGCCGGACGCGGACGTCGTCGAGTTCCCCGCGTGGGAGACGCTGCCGCACGAGCGCCTCAGCCCGAGCGCCGAGATCGTGGGGCGGCGCCTGGACGCGCTGCGGCGGATGAAGCAGTGGTCCGGCGAGCGGCCCCTCGTGGTGGTCGCCTCCGTGCGCGCGGCGCTGCAGCCGGTCGCCGACAACCTCGCCGACATCGAGCCGATCCGACTCGTGAAGGGCGCCCGCGGCTACGACCTCGGCCGCATCTCCTCCGAGCTGGTCGACCTGGCCTACGCCCGGGTCGACATGGTCACGCGCCGCGGCGAGTTCGCCGTGCGCGGCGGCATCCTCGACGTCTTCCCCGCGGTGGCCGAGCATCCGAGCCGAGTGGACTTCTTCGGCGACGAGGTCGACTCCATCCGCGGCTTCTCCGTGGCCGATCAGCGCTCGCTCCCGGGCGAGGCCGACTCGGTGGTCCTCCCGCCGAGCCGCGAGCTGCTGCTGGTGCCCGCGGTGAGGCAGCGGGCCCGCGAGATGCTGCACGAGTTCCCGAGCCTGTCGGCGATGCTCGCGAAGATCGCCGAGGGCATCCCGGTCGAGGGCATGGAGTCGCTCGCCCCCGCGTTGCTGGAGCGGCTGGTCCCGATCTCGCACTACCTGCCCGAGGGGGCGGCCGTCGCGGTCCTCGCCCCCGAGCGCGTGGCGACGCGGGCGATCAGCCTCGCCGAGACGAACCGCGAGTTCCTGCAGGCGGCCTGGAGCGCGGCGACCGCCGGCGCCGAGGCCCCCATCGACCTCGCCTCGGGCGAGTTCATCTCGCTCGGCGCGCTCCGCGACTCCGTGAAGCTCAGCGCCCCGGGCGCCGACGCTCCCGACCACCCGTGGTGGACGATGAGCACGTTCCGCCAGGGCCCCGCCGCGGGCGAGGCCGAGGTGCTGCCGGAGGAGCTCGGGATCGACGAGATCCTCGCCGTCCGCGTCGAGGGCGAGCCGGTCCCCGGATTCGGAGCGAGCGTCGAGGGCGCCCTCGCCCACGTCCGCGCGCGCCTGGCCGACGGCTGGACCGTGGTCCTGACCGCGCCCGGCACCGGCACGGTCGAGCGCACCGACCAGGTCCTCGCCGAGCACGAGGTCGCCGCCCGCATCGTCGCCGACCTCCCCGCCGGGCTCGAGACGGGCCTGGCCTACGTGGTCCAGGCCTCCGTCGATCACGGCTTCGAGGTGGAGGAGGCGAAGCTCGCCCTGGTCACCGACACGGAGTTCTACGGCCGCACCGTCGGCTACGACTCCCGCGCGGTGAAGAAGCTCGCGTCGCGCCGCAAGAACGTCGTCGACCCGCTGCAGCTCACCCCCGGCGACTTCGTGGTGCACGCCACCCACGGCATCGGCCGGTTCGTGGAGCTCTCGCAGCGCGAGGTCTCCAGCGGGGGCCGCAACGCGATCAAGACCCGCCGCGAGTACCTGGTGCTCGAGTACGCCCCCAGCAAGCGCGGCTTCCCCGGCGACAAGCTGCTCGTCCCCACGGACCAGCTCGACCTGCTCTCCCGCTACGTCGGCGGCGAGGCTCCGGCGCTGAGCAAGATGGGCGGAAGCGACTGGGCGCAGGCCAAGAGCAAGGCCCGCCGCGCGGTCCGCGACATCGCGGTCGAGCTCGTGAAGCTCTACTCCGCCCGGATGGCCTCCCGCGGGCACGCGTTCCCGCCGGACACCCCCTGGCAGCGCGAGCTGGAGGAGGCGTTCCCGTTCGCCGAGACCCCCGACCAGCTCACCGTCATCGACGAGGTCAAGGCCGACATGGAGCGGCCGATCCCGATGGACCGCCTGCTCTCGGGCGACGTCGGCTTCGGCAAGACCGAGGTCGCCGTGCGCGCCGCGTTCAAGGCGATCCAGGACGGGAAGCAGGTCGCGATGCTCGTGCCGACCACGCTGCTCGTCCGCCAGCACCTCGAGACGTTCCAGGAGCGCTTCGCCGGCTTCCCCGTCCACCTGCGGGCGCTCAGCCGGTTCCAGAGCGCGAAGGAGTCGAAGGAGACGATCGAGGGCCTGGCCGACGGCACCGTCGACATGGTCATCGCGACCCACCGGCTCCTCAGCGACAACATCGTCTTCAAGGACCTCGGCCTGCTCGTGATCGACGAGGAGCAGCGCTTCGGCGTCGAGCACAAGGACAAGCTCAAGGCGCTGAAGAAGAACGTCGACATCCTCTCGATGAGCGCCACGCCCATCCCGCGGACGCTCGAGATGGCGGTGACCGGCATCCGCGAGATGTCGACCCTCGCGACCCCGCCGGAGGAGCGCCACCCGATCCTCACCTTCGTCGGCCCCTACTCCGAGAAGCAGGTGTCGGCCGCGATCCGCCGGGAGCTCCTGCGCGAGGGCCAGGTGTTCTTCGTGCACAACCGCGTCTCGACGATCAACCGCGTCGCCTCGCAGCTCGCCGAGCTGGTGCCCGAGGCGCGGATCGCGGTCGCGCACGGCAAGCTCAGCGAGTCGCAGCTCGAGCGGATCATCGTCGACTTCTGGGAGCGCAAGTTCGACGTCCTGGTGTCGACGACGATCGTCGAGACCGGCCTCGACATCCCGAACGCGAACACGCTGATCGTCGACCGCGCCGACAAGTACGGTCTCTCGCAGCTGCACCAGCTGCGCGGGCGGGTCGGCCGCGGCCGCGAGCGCGCCTACGCCTACCTCCTCTACGACGAGACGAAGCCGCTGAGCGAGACCGCGCACGACCGGCTGCAGACGCTGGCCGCCAACTCGGACCTCGGCGGCGGCATGCAGATCGCGCTGAAGGACCTCGAGATCCGCGGTGCGGGCAACCTCCTCGGCGGCGAGCAGTCCGGGCACATCCAGGGCGTGGGCTTCGACCTCTACCTGCGGATGATCGGCGAGGCCGTCGACACCTTCCGCGGCGAGGTCGCCGAGGGGCAGACCGAGCTGCGGCTCGAGCTGCCCGTCGACGCGCGCATCCCGGAGGAGTACGTCGACAGCGAGCGGCTGCGCCTGGAGGCGTACCAGAAGCTGTCGGCCGCGTCGTCGCCGACGGCGAAGGAGGGGAGCATCGACCTCGTGGTCGAGGAGCTGACCGACCGCTACGGCGAGCTGCCCGAGGCGGTCGAGAACCTCATCCTGGTGTCGAGGCTGCGCATGCGCGCGCAGAAGGCGGGCCTCAGCGACGTGGTCGCGATGGGCTCGAACGTCCGCGTGGCTCCCGCTCACCTGCCCGACTCGATCCAGGTGCGCCTGCGCCGGATGTACCCGACCGCGAAGTACCTGCAGCAGGCAGACGCGGTCGTCGTGCCGATGCCCGTGCTCGACGGCATCCCGCTCGGCGACCGGGCGCTCATCCAGTGGGTGGCGTCGCTCCTGGACTCGCTGTTCCCGGAGCCGGTCACCGTCTGAGGTCCTCGGGGCGGCGCTCCCTGGAGGCGCGCCGCCCCGCTCCGGCGGCCGTCGCCGCTGCGGGAGGGCCCGCTGGCAGGATGGAGGGCATGCCGCTCCTCGCCGCCCGATGTCCTCGAGAGCCGGAGCCGCTCGCCGGCCCGCTGGTCGCCGTTCGCGGGGTCGCGGTCCGCGCCTCGGGGGTCGAGCTGCTCGCCCCGTGCTCGCTCGAGGCGGAGGCGGGGGAGCGCGTCGCGGTGACGGGCCGCAACGGCACCGGCAAGACCACGCTCCTGCGGGTGATCGCCGGCCTCACCGCTCCGAGCGAGGGAGTCGTGGCGGTGGCCGGGCGCGCCCCGGAGGAGCGCTCCGCCGCCCACCGCCGCGCCGTCGCCGCCCTGATCGGCACCCCGCCCTTCGAGCGGGACCTGACCCTCGAGGAGCACCTCGCGATGGTGGCCGTCTCGTGGGGCGCGCCGGTCGCCGACGCCCGCCGCGAGGCCGCAGCTGGTCTCGACGCGCTCGCGCTCGCTCCGCTCGCCCGCCGCTTCCCGCACGAGCTCTCCTCCGGGCAGACGCAGCTGTTCTCCCTCGCGCTCGTGCTGGCCCGTCCCTCCGCGGTGCTGCTGCTCGACGAGCCGGAGCAGCGGCTCGACGTCGAGCGGGTGCCGCTGGTCGCGGAGGTCCTGCGGCGCGCAGCCGCGTCCCGGGCACTCGTCGTCGCGACCCACAGCCCCGTGCTGATCGAGGGTCTGGGCGCGCGGGTCGTCGAGCTGGAGCGGGCGTGACGCGCGCGGAGGGGGCCCGCGTCGCCGAGGTGCGGGCTCTGCACCGGCACCGCGCCGCGGCTCCGCCGAGTCCGCGCGCCTACGCGGGCTACCTCGCCGTGATGACCGTCCTCGTCGTCGTCCTCCCCGTCGCCCGGGCCCTCGCGCTCCTCGCCGCCGAGGCGGGAGCCGCGCCGGAGCCGCTGATCGCCCTCGCCGCGGGTCTCGCCCTGCCCGCCGCCGTGCTCCTGGGCCGGGTGCGCGGACCCGCGGTGGGCGAGCCGCACACCACGGCCGTGCTGCTCGCGACCGATCTGCGCCGCTGGTCGGTGCTCCGCCGACCCGTGGTCCGGGCGTCGGCCGGTCTCGTGGCGGGCTGCTCCGCCGGCGCGTCGCTCCTCGCCCTCGCCGCCTCCGCGCCGCTCCTCGCGGCCGTCGCCGGCGGTGCCGCGTTCGCCGGCCTCCTCGCCGTCGCCTGGCTCGCCGGTCAGTGCCTGCCCTCGCGCCTCCCCGCGCTCGCGGCGGGCATCCTCGCCTCCCTCGCGGTCCTCGGGGCCCTCCTGCCCGGTGCGCCCAAGCCGGGCGGCCTCCTCGCCTCGGCCGTGAGCGGAGCGCAGGAGGTGCGCGCCGCGACCGTGCTGCTCGCGTCGGCCGCGGTCCTCCTGGCCGCGGCGCCCCGGCTGCTCCACGCCGCGCGCGGACCTCGCCTCCTCGCCCAGGCCCGGCAGTGGTCGGCGACCGCCCGGCTCGGAGCGACGGGCGACCTCGCCGAGTCGCTCGACGGGTACCGCGCCCTCCCGGCGATCGGGCGGGGGCTCCGAGCGGTCCGCCTCTCCCCGTTCGCCCTCGCGGTGCCGGTGCGCGACGCGATCGGCGCGCTGCGCACTCCCGGCCGCTCGGCGGTCGCGGTCGTCGCCCTGGCCGCCGCCGGCGCCGCCGCCGTGCTCGCCGCGGTCGTGCCGTCCTCCCTCCTCGCGCTCCCGGCCGCCGCGGCGGGCGTGCTCGCCTACCTCGGCGCCGGCGTCTGGAGCGACGGCTTCCGCCACGCCGCCGCGACCGCGGGGCAGCCGGCGCTCCTCGCCCCCGGCCCGTTCGAGCTGCTCCTCCTGCACGCCGTGCTCCCTCTGGTGCTCGCGGTCGGAGTCGCGGTGCTCGGCGCCCTCGCCGCCTCGCTGCTGCTCCCGGGCGCGGCGGTGCCGGTGTCGGCCGCGATCGCCGCGACCGCGGTCGCCGCGCGGGCGATGGATGCGACCCGGGGTCCGCTGCCGCCGCAGCTGCTCAGCCCGGTGCCGCTCCCGATCGGGGACGGCGCGGGAGTCGCGGTGGTCCTCTGGAACCTGGCGGGTGCACTGGTCAGCGCCTCGACCGCGGTGTCCGTCGCGGCGTCACCCGGGCTCCTCGCCGCGGTGCCGCTCGTCGCCGGCGGCTGCCTCCTCGTCGCGCGGCGGCGTCTCGCGCGGGCCTGAGGCTCCCGGGCGCCCGCGCCGCCCGGATGTCCGCGGCGGCGGCCGGACCGGATGCGAGGATGGCGGGGTGACCGCGCATCCCCGGCTCGACGAGCTCATCCGCACCGTCCACGTCCTCCGCGCCCCGGGCGGCTGCCCGTGGGACGCCGAGCAGACCCACGAGTCGCTCGTGCGCTACCTGATCGAGGAGTCGCACGAGCTCGTCGACGCCATCGAGGCGGGGGACCGGGCCGACCTGATCGAGGAGCTCGGCGACGTCCTCTACCAGGTGCTCTTCCACGCCGACCTGGCGGCCGAGAGCGCCGAGCCCTTCACCATCGAGGACGTCGCGGCGCACATGAACGCCAAGATGATCGGCCGCCACCCGCACGTCTTCGGCGACGCCACGGCCGAGACGGCCGACGACGTCATCGCGGTGTGGGACGAGCTCAAGCGCACCGAGAAGCCGCACCGCACCAGCGTGCTCGACGGGATCCCGCAGGGCATGCCCGCCCTCGCGCTCGCCGACAAGGTGATCGGCAAGGCGACTTCGCTGGGCGTCGTGGACGCCGGCCAGGGCCCTCTGCCCATCGAGTCGGAGGAGGACCTCGGCCCGCTGCTGCTGGCCATCGTCGCCTCCGCCCGCGCCCAGGGGCTCGACGCCGAGCGCGCGCTCCGCACGGCGACGCGCGACCTGCAGGACGAGATCCGCGCGGTGGAGCAGGAGCGGCGCGCGGACTGAGGCGTCCGCCGGCCCGCCCCGGCCGATCTGGGAGAATCGCCGTCATGGCCTCCCCGATCACCCCGCCCCGCGGCATGCGCGACTTCCTCCCCGCCGACAAGGCGAAGCGCGAGCACGCGCTCGGCGTCATCCGCCGCGTGTACGCCTCCCACGGGTTCGACGAGATCGAGACGCCCGTGGTCGAGGACTTCGACCGCCTCCACTCCGGGCTCGGCGGCGACAACGAGAAGCTCGCCTTCAGCGTCCTGCGCCGCGGGCTCACCCGCGACGACCTGGCGGCGGTCGACGACGCGTCCGCCCTCGCCGACCTCGGCCTGCGCTTCGACCTCACGGTGCCGCTCGCCCGCTTCTACGCCTCGCACCGCGCCGAGCTGCCGGCCGTCTTCCGGTCGGTGCAGATCGCGCCGGTGTGGCGCGCCGAGCGCCCGCAGAAGGGGCGGTACCGCCAGTTCGTGCAGTGCGACATCGACATCATCGGCGAGCCCGGGCAGCTGGCCGAGGTCGAGCTCATCACGGCGACCGCCGCGGCGCTCGACGCGCTGGGCCTCGAGGAGTGCACCATCCGGATCAACGACCGCCGCATCCTCACCGGCATCCTCGAGCACTGCGGCTTCGCCCCCGAGCGCTTCGGCCCGGCGCTGATCTCGATCGACAAGCTCGACAAGATCGGCGCCACCGGGGTCGTCGCCGAGCTCGAGGCCGACGGGCCGGACGCGGCCGCGGTCCTCGGGGGCTACCTCGCGCGGATAGAGGAGGCGGTCGCCGCCGGGGGAGTGGCGCTCGAGCAGTCCGCGATCCTCGACGTGCTGCCCGAGGGCATCGACCCGGAGGCGGTGCTCGCGCTCGAGACCCTGGCCCGGTCGCTGCGCTCGCTGCCCGCCGGCGTCTCGCTCCGCTTCGACCCGACGCTCGTGCGGGGCATGGGCTACTACACCGGCACGATCTTCGAGATCGCGCACCCGTCCTCGGGCTCCTCGGTCGGCGGAGGCGGGCGGTACGACGGGATGATCGGCCGCTTCCTCGGTCAGGACGTGCCGGCCTGCGGCTTCTCGATCGGCTTCGAGCGGATCGTCGAGCTGATCGGCGGTGCCGTCGTCGAGCGCCCCGACGCCGTCGTCCTCGTCCACGAGCGCGACGCGGCGCCCGAGCTGCTGCTCGCGCTCAAGCAGGAGCTGATCGCCCAGGGCTCGCGCGTGCGCCTCGAGCGCCGGGCGAAGAACCTCACCCCGCTGCTGGACCGCGCGGCCGCCGCGGGCTTCACCCGCTTCGCTCTCGTCCCGCGGGACGCCGCCTCCGCCGCCGACCTCTCCTTCAAGGACCTCGGCTGAGCGGCGCCGGCGGCGCCGGGTGAGCGTCGCCGGCTGCCTGCGCTGAGCCGCGCCCGCGGGAGGGGCCAGGTGCTGACGGGGCCGTCCCATGGTGCCTGAACAGGGTCTGAGACGATCCGTCAGAGGATCATGTCGATCTGGTCGGATCCTTGTCGGATCCGTGAGAGCCTTAATACCCGCGAAATCTGCGGACACACCCGAGAAATCTCCCCCGGATAGCGTCGAGGCACCCGATCGGCGCGGCTTGGCGCGCCCGCACGGGCACCCCGTCGCGACCCCGCGCACCCCACCGCAGCAGCCCTGACGATCCCCACCCGAGGAGTCCCCTTGACCCTGTCGCCCCTCCGCTCCCTCCCGGCCTTCGACCGCCGCAGCCTCCTCCGCCTGGCGGGTGTCGCCGGCCTCGCGATCGGCGGCGCCTCCGTCCTCGCCTCCTGCGCCTCCGACTCCTCCGGTGCGTCCGCCGCGGACGGCGGCGACCTCGGCACCCTCAAGGTCCAGCTCTCCTGGATCAAGAACGAGGAGTTCGCGGGCGAGTTCTTCGCCGACTCGAAGGGCTACTTCACCGAGGCCGGCCTGGCAGGAGTGACGCTCACCCCCGGCCCCTCGACGGGCGTGGCCGAGCTCCTCTCGGGCAGCGCGGACGTCGCGCTCAGCGACGCCGTCTCGATCGGCACCGCGATCGCCCAGCAGGAGGCCCCGCTCAAGATCATCGGCGCGACCTACCAGAAGAACCCCTTCACGGTCCTCTCGATCAAGACCGCCGGGAACATCGCCACTCCGGCCGACCTCGCCGGGAAGAAGATCGGCGTCCAGGCCTCGAACACCTCCCTGTTCCAGGCGCTGCTCGCCGCGAACGGCCTCTCCGAGTCCGACCTCACGGTCGTCCCCGTCGAGTACGACCCCTCCGTGCTCGTCAACGGCACCGTCGACGGCTTCATCGCCTACCTGACGAACGAGGCCATCACGGTCGCGGCCGAGGGCTACGAGGTCGTCAACCTGCCCTTCGCCGACAACGGCCTCCCCTTCGTCGCCGAGACCTTCTCGGTGTCGGAGCAGGCGATCGCCGAGAAGCGCGACGCTCTGAAGGCGTTCCTCGTCGCCGAGATCAAGGGCTGGACCGACGCGGTCAACGACCCGGAGGCGGGCGCGATGCTCGCCGTCGAGAACTACGGCAAGGACCTCGGCCTCAACGAGGAGTCCTCCAAGAAGGGCGCCACCATCCAGGCCGAGGAACTGGTCGTCTCGGACGAGACGGTCTCGAACGGCCTCTTCACCATCTCCGAGACGCTGCAGTCCGAGACCATCGCGTCCCTCGCGGGCGCCGGGATCGACGTCACGGCCGAGGACCTCTTCGATCTGACCCTCCTCGACGAGGTCTACGAGGAGAACCCCGAGCTGATGAAGTACGCGGCCTGATCCTGATCCACGAAGGGCACCACTCGTGACCGACACGACCGACGCCGGCACCCTGCGCGACCAGGGTGCCGGCGGCACCGGCATCCAGATCCACGGCCTGTCGAAGACGTTCCGGATGGGCTCGCGCAGCGTCGCGGCGCTGCAGGACACCGATCTCCACACCGACCAGGGCAGCTTCCTCGCCCTGCTCGGCCCGTCGGGGTGCGGCAAGTCGACCATCCTGCGCATCCTCGCGGGACTGGAGGAGCCGACGTCCGGCTCCATCCGGGTCGACGGCCGCACTCCCCAGGAGCTGCGCCGCGACAACAAGCTCGGCATCGCCTTCCAGGACCACGCGCTCCTGCCGTGGCGCAGCGTCATGGCGAACATCCGCCTGCCGTTCGAGATCGCGGGCAAGAGCGTCGACCAGTCCTACATCGACGAGCTGATCGACCTCGTCGGCCTCCGCGGCTTCGAGAAGGCCAAGCCGGCCCAGCTCTCGGGCGGCATGCGCCAGCGCGTGTCGATCGCGCGGTGCCTGATCCTCAAGCCCGAGGTCCTGCTGCTCGACGAGCCGTTCGGCGCCCTCGACGACATGACGCGGCAGAAGCTCAACCTCGAGCTGCTGCGGATCTGGACCGAGAAGCCCGCCACGACGCTCCTCGTCACGCACGGCATCTCGGAGGCGATCTTCCTCTCGGACCGCGTCGCGGTGATGAGCCCGCGCCCGGGACGGGTGAAGGAGATCATCGACATCGACCTCCCCCGCCCGCGCACCCCCGAGATGCAGCGCACCCCCGAGTTCCACGCCTACGTCGACCAGGCCTCCGAGCTGCTGTTCGGCGACGGCGGCGCGGCCGCGGACGACCGCGTCTAGGAGGCATTGTGGCCACCACGCTCCCCGCGGCCCCGCGCCGCACCCTGTCCCTGCCTCCGTGGCTCACCGGGCTGATCGGCGTCGCCGCGATCGTCGCCGTCTGGTGGATCGTGGCGCTCGTCACCGCGCCCACCGGCGCCGCGACCTACGCGCCCGTCCCCACTCCCGTGCAGGTCGTGCAGACCGCGATGGAGGACGGCGCCGGCTTCTACTGGCGCAACTTCTCCGTCACGATCGGCGAGGCGGCCGTCGGCTACTTCTGGGGCAACCTCCTCGCGCTGGTGCTCTCGGCGCTCGTGCTGGTCCTGCCCTGGCTGGAGGGGGTCGTCTCGCAGCTCGCGGTCATCACCTACTGCGTGCCGATCGTCGCCATAGGAGCGATCGTGCTGCTGATCCTCGGCGGTGCGGACGCTCCCGGGAAGGCGAGCGCGACGGCGATCTTCCTGGCCGGCCTCTCGGTGTTCTTCACCACGGTCGTCGGCAGCCTCCTCGGGCTGAAGGCGGCCGACAAGGCGGCGCTCGACGTCGTCACGGTCTACGGGGGCTCGCGCTTCACCCAGCTGCGCAAGGTGCGTCTGATCGCTGCGCTGCCCAACATCCTGTCGGCGCTGCAGATCGCGGTGCCCGCGGCCTTCCTCGGCGCGATCCTCGGCGAGTACTTCGGCAAGATCGAGACGGGCGTGGGCCCGATCCTGGTCGCGGCGCAGGTCTCGCTGAACTCGCCCCGCGTCTGGGCGCTCTTCCTCCTCTGCGCGGGCGTCGCGCTCCTCGGCTACGGCATCGTCGGACTGATCGGGCGCCTCATCGCGCCCTGGTCCTCCGGAAAGCGGGCATGACCATGACGACCACCGTCCCCGACCGCACGGAGCAGTCCACGGCCACATCGATCCTCGCGGTCGACGAGCTACGGCGCCAGCTGCGCACGGCCGCCCTCGGCGCGACCCTCAAGAGCCTGCGCAAGAGCCTGCTCGTCGCCCTGTCGACGATCGTGATCGTGCTGGCGATCTGGATCGGCGTGGTCCTCTTCAGCGGGGTCTCGCCCTACGTGGTCAAGGGCCCGTGGGACGTCTGGCAGCACCTGGTGACCGACGCGAAGGCCGCGGAGCACCGCGCCGAGCTGGGCGGGCTCTTCGCCGTGACCATGGGCGACGCGCTGATCGGCTTCGCGGCCGGCCTGGTCGTGGCGATCCTCGGCGCGATCCTGTTCCGCCTGTCGAAGGGCATCGAGCACGCGCTGATGCCGTTCGCGATGCTGCTGCGCTCGGTGCCGCTGATCGCGATGGCACCGCTGATCATCCTGGTCTTCGGGACCGGCTCGATCGCCTCGGTCGCGGTCATCGGCGGGATCGTCGTCCTCTTCCCCGCGCTGGTGACGATCGCCTTCGGCCTCAACAACGCCTCCCCGCAGATGCTCGACGTGGTCGCGGTCTACGGCGGCAGCACTCTCACCGCGATCCGCAAGGTGGCCATCCCCGGCTCGCTGCCCTCGCTCTTCGCCGCGATCCGCATCTCGGTGCCCGGAGCGATCACGGGCGCGCTGCTCGCGGAGTGGCTCTCCACCGGTGCGGGTATCGGCGGGGCGATCAACGCCTGGTCCGCCCAGGCCCGGTTCGCGGACGTCTGGTCGGCGGTCGTGCTCGTGACCGGCGTCTCGCTCGTGCTCTACATGCTCGTGCAGGTGCTCGAGACCTTCGTCCTCTCCCGGATGTCCCTCTCCCTCACCTGACCCTGTCGCTTCCCCCTTCCGCGGGACGCCACTCGAGTGCGGCTCGCCCGGTGGGTCGCATACCCCGGTGGTGTCTCGCGGGAAGGGGGAGGGCAGGGGGAGCGGAGCGACGGGGCCGGGTCAGACGGTGACGATCGCGTCGACGCGGTGGCCGGCCAGCATCTCGCGGCCCCCGAGCCCGTCGAGCTCCATGACCACCGCGATCCCCTCGAGGCTCCACCCGGCGCGCTCGATCAGGCGGCGGCTCGCGTCGAGCGTGCCCCCGGTCGCCAGCACGTCGTCGACCAGCAGCAGGCGCGCGCCGCGGGGCGCCGCGTCCTCGTGCACCTCCAGCATCGTCTCGCCGTACTCGAGGGTCGCCTGCTCGCGCAGCACGGCCCGCGGCAGCTTGCCGGGCTTGCGGATGGTCACGACGCCGAGACCGGCCGAGTAGGCGGCCGCCGCGGCGAGCAGGAAGCCGCGCGCCTCCACGCCCGCGATCGCGTCGATCCGTCCGCGGTAGGGCTCGATCAGCGCGTCGGCCACCGCCCGCAGGGCCTCGCCGTCGCCGAAGACCGGCGTGAGGTCGCGGAACAGGATGCCCGGGCTCGGGAAGTCCGGGACGACGGCGGTGAGACGGTCGACGTGGTCGGCGGCGGTCGTGGTCACGGGGAACCTCCGGGTCGGCGGGTGCGCCCGGGCCGTCCGGCGATCGGGCCCTGGGAGTCTACGACCGGCCGCGGTCTCCTGCGCTTCGGAGGCGGTCAGTAGACTCCTTCCCGACCGCTCCCGTCTCCGGGAGCCCACCCGTCAAGAGGAGATAGTTGTGGCCCTTATCGAGGCAGTCGTCGCCCGAGAAATTCTGGACTCCCGTGGCAACCCCACGGTCGAGGTCGAGGTCCTGCTCGAGGACGGCGCGTCCTCGCGAGCGGCCGTCCCGTCCGGCGCCTCCACGGGCGCGTTCGAGGCGTACGAGCTCCGCGACGGCGACTCCGACCGCTACCTCGGCAAGGGCGTGCAGAAGGCCGTCGACGCCGTCATCGACGAGATCGGCCCGGCCATCGAGGGCTTCGACGCCACCGACCAGCGCCTCGTCGACGCCGAGCTGATCGAGCTCGACGGCACCGAGAACAAGTCCCGCCTGGGCGCGAACGCGATCCTCGGCGTCAGCCTCGCCGTGGCCAAGGCCGCCGCGCAGTCGTCGGACCTCGACCTGTTCCGCTACGTCGGCGGCCCGAACGCGCACACCCTGCCCGTGCCGCTGATGAACATCATCAACGGAGGCGCGCACGCCGACACCGGCGTCGACATCCAGGAGTTCATGGCCGTCCCGCTGGGCGCCGAGTCCTTCTCCGAGGGCCTGCGCTGGGGCGTCGAGATCTACCACGCGCTCAAGGCGCAGCTGAAGAAGGCCGGCTTCGCCACCGGCCTCGGCGACGAGGGCGGCTTCGCCCCCGACCTGCCCACCAACCGCGAGGCGCTCGACTTCATCCTCAAGGCCGTCGAGGCCGCCGGATTCACCCCCGGCAAGGACATCGGGCTCGCGCTCGACGTCGCCTCCTCGGAGTTCTACGAGGACGGCGCCTACACGTTCGAGGGCAAGAAGCTCTCGGCCGAGGAGCTCTCCTCCTACTACGCCGACCTCGTCGCCAACTACCCGCTGGTCTCGATCGAGGACCCGCTGGACGAGGACGACTGGGCCGGCTGGACCCACCTCACCGCGGCCATCGGCGACAAGGTGCAGCTCGTCGGAGACGACCTGTACGTCACCAACCCGGTGCGCCTCGCCCGCGGCATCGCCGAGAAGGCCGGCAACTCGATCCTGGTCAAGGTGAACCAGATCGGCACGCTCACCGAGACGCTCGACGCCGTGGCCCTCGCCCAGCGCAACGGCATGACCGCGATCCTCTCGCACCGCTCCGGCGAGACCGAGGACACCACCATCGCCGACCTCGCGGTCGCGGTGGACGGCGGCCAGATCAAGACCGGCGCCCCGGCCCGCTCGGACCGCGTCGCGAAGTACAACCAGCTGCTGCGCATCGAGGAGATCCTGGGAGGTGCGGCGACCTACGCGGGTCGCTCCGCCTTCCCGCGCTTCTCCGCGTAGTCTCGGCACGCCGGAGCGGCCCCGGAGCCCAGCACCTCGGTGCGGGCGCCGGGGCCGCTCCACTTCCCCCGCCGCGATCGAGGAGGCACCCGCCCATGGCCCGGTCACCTCCGCCGCCCGCAGCGCCTCCAGCGCCACGCCGTGCCCGAGGAGCTGGTGGTGCAGCGCCGGCAGGGCGCTGAACAGCCGGCCGGCGCC
>NZ_PSTP01000009.1:0-114606 GCF_002930935.1 Rathayibacter sp. AY1A2
CCGTCACCCCCTCTCGACCCCGTCCAGCGCCTCCGCCTCGGCGATCCGCAGCCGCATCTGCCGGTAGCGGTGGAACTGGTACACCCCGTGCAGCACCGCGAGGACGACGGCGGCCGCCATCCCGCACGCGATCGCGGAGACCTCGTCCGCGCCGCTCTGCGTCAGCGCGAGCGCGACTCCGGCGCCCGCCACGATCGAGTTGACCACCGCGATCGCCGAGGACATCGTGAAGAAGATGCCCCGCCAGCTCTGCCGCCGGCCGATCTCGAGCAGCTCGTTCGGCGCGTGGCGGCCGCGCGGCACCGCGAAGTAGGCGCCCGCGCCCGGCAGCAGCGTCCCGTAGTAGCGGCGGATGCGCTGGATGGCCGTCAGCGCGGCGATGTCCTCCATCGAGGTCTGCACCAGCCGCTCGTAGGTGAACACCCCCAGCAGCACGACGACCGGGATGATCACCGCGAGGAACCCCATCGCGTACCGGGTCGGGGCGAGGAAGCCGAAGGCCACGAGCGAGCTGGAGAGCATCGTCAGGTAGAGCGAGGCGCGGCTGCTCGACTCCGTCACGGTGATGCCGCGCGCCGACTCCAGGACGAAGTGCTCGGTCAGGAGGGCGTTGAGGAACGCGGCCGGCCGGTCCGGGAGCGACGCGGCGGAGACGGCGGCCTCGGGCAGCGCGGGCGTGCGGGGAGGGTCCTCCTCGTCGAGGCGGTCGCCCGGCTCCGGATTCACGGCCGCACCTCTCGCGGGGACGCCCCGCGGCGTCCGCTCTTCGAGTCATCCGACTCGCGCACCGGCTCCACCCGCGCGCCTACCGTCGGACGCGACGCCGAGCACCGCCACCGGGGCGCGTGCGCAGACACCGAAGGGCCGTTCATGACCGACACCCGCCACCTCCACTCGAACCAGCGAGACACCCTCGAGCGGCTGCTCGAGGACTCGCCGAGCCACAACGTCCTCTGGGCGGACGTGCTGACGCTGCTCGAGGCCGTCGGCACCGTCCACGAGAAGCACGACGGCGCCTTCTCGGTGACGGTCGGCTCGACGACCGAGACCCTCCACCGGCCGCACCACAAGGACGTGGACGAGCAGCAGCTCGTCGACCTGCGCAGCCTGCTCCGCGGAGCGGGGTACGGCGCATGAGCGCGGGGACGCCCGCCGACCTCACCGGGTCGGCCGCCGAGCGCCTCCGCCGGCTGGACGCGCTCGACGCGGGTGCGCTGACCGAGGAGTGGCTGCTGCGCCAGCTGCGCCTCGCGCTCGGGGATCTCGCCGCGCTCGAGCCGGCCGCCGAGGCCGAGCAGGAGCGGCGCGAGGACTTCTGATGCGGCGGGCGGCCGTCCGGGGTGCACGCGGCCGGCACCCGGACGGCCGCCGGCCCGCACCCCGCAGCGCCGCCCCGCTCCGCCGCTCATCGCCCGGCCGCCGCGCTGCGGGCGCGCAGCAGCACGCCGGCCGTCGCGGTCGCCGCCAGCACGAGCGCCGCGAACACCGTCAGCACCGTCGTCGCGGCGACGAGGTCGAGCGCCGCTCCCGCCGCCAGTGCGGGCACCGCGAGCCCCGTGTACGCGACCAGGAACACCACCGCCAGGGTCTCGCCCCGGCGGGCGGGATCCGCGAGGGCGACCGCCGTGCCGATCGAGCCCTTGAAGAGCAGCCCCACCCCGAAGCCCGAGACGACGGCCCCGGCGAGGAACACTCCCAGCTGCGGAGCGATCGCTCCGGCCGCGACCGCCGCCAGCCCGACCGCGCAGCCCGCCACCGCGATCGAGAGCTGCAGGCGCATCCCCACCTTCACGAGCAGCAGCTGGCCGAGGGCCGCGGAGGCGAACACGGCGAAGGACGTCGCGCCGGCCAGCAGGTGGTCGCGCACCTGGAAGGTCTGCACCAGGAACGTCGGTGCGAGCGAGGTGAAGAGGCCGAGGACGGAGAAGGCCGAGAACGCTCCGAACGCCGCGAGCAGGAACGCCCGGCGCGCGTCCGCCGGCACCGAGAGCCGCTGCGGCCGGTAGGGGGGCGCCGTCTCCGGCACGTCGACCGTCTCGGGCACGAGGAGCAGCGCCAGGCCCGCCACGAGCAGCGCGACCAGGAACACCTGGTGCGGCAGGAGGAGCGGATCGGGCAGGAACTCGGCGAAGACCCCTCCGAGCAGCGGGCCCAGCGAGAGTCCGCCGAGGTTCACCGCGCCCGAGATCGACGCGGCGACGATCGTGTTCTCGTCCGGCCGGGCGCGGGCGCGCAGCTCGCCGAGGTGCGCGGTGGCGGTGGCGGTGAGCATCCCGATGCTGACGCCGTTGACGAAGCGGGCGACGATCAGCCCCGGCACCTCCGTCGTCAGCGAGAAGAGCACGGCCGAGATCGCCGAGACGAGCACCGCGATCAGCAGCACTCGGCGGCGGCCGAGCCAGTCGCTGACGTGACCGGCGAGGTACAGGCTCACGATCACTCCGACCGCGTAGGCGGCGAAGACGACGGTGATCACGAACGGCGGGAAGCCGTCGAGCTGCTGGTAGAGCGGGTAGAGCGGAGTCGGCACTGTGGAGTACGCCATCACGAGCAGGAAGGTCGCGGCGACGATCCAGAAGCCGACGCCGTGGCGCACCGTCGGCAGCCGGCGGCTCACGAGGTCTCCTGCAGGTGGCGGTGGGCGAAGGTGACGGCCATCGCGCCCTCGCCGACGGCGGAGGCGACGCGCTTGACCGAGCTGCGGCGCACGTCCCCCGCGGCGAAGGAGCCGGGGACGCTCGTCTCGAGGTAGAACGGCGCCCGCTCGAGCGGCCAGTCGCGAGCCGCGTGCTCGCCGGCGAGGTCCGGTCCCGTCACGAGGTAGCCGCCGGAGTCGCGGACGATCGCGGTCTCCGCCGCCCACGTCGTATCCGGCTCGCCCCCTATGCAGACGAAGAGGTGGGAGGTGGCCAGCGCCCCGTGCGCGCCGGTCGCCGAGTTCTCGACCTCGATCGACTCGAGGGCGTCGGCGCCGTGCAGGCGGGTGACGCGCGAGTCGAGCAGGATCGTCACGTTCGGCTGCCGGACGACGCGCTCCGCGAGGTAGGAGGAGAGGCTGTCGGCCAGATCCGGGCCGCGGACCAGCATGGTCACGTGCCGCGCGTGCGCCGAGAGGTTCATCACGGCCTGCCCGGCCGAGTTGCCGCCTCCGACGACCACGACGTCCTCGCCCTCGCAGAGCGGCGCCTCGCTCGTGCCGGCACCGTAGTAGAGGCCGACGCCGAGCAGCTCGTCCTCGCGCTCGAGGCCGAGCCGGCGCCACTGGATGCCCGTGGCGCAGATGTTGGTGCGGGCGACGACGGTCGTCCCGTCGGCGAGCAGCGCGTGGATCCGGTCGTCGGCGAAGCGCCCGCGGATCCCCTCGCGCATCCGCAGCAGCTCGGCGCCGAACGAGACGGCCTGCTGCCGCGCGCGCTCGGCCAGATCGGCTCCCGCTATCCCGTGCGGGAAGCCGAGGTAGTTCTCGATCAGGCTGCTCGAGCCGGCCTGCCCGCCGATGGCCGAGCGCTCGAGGACCACGACCTTCAGCCCCTCCGAGGCGGCGTACACGGCGGCCGAGAGCCCGGCCGGACCGGCTCCGTAGATGGAGAGGTCGTACTCCGCGAGCCGCGGCGAGCCGACCCAGCCGAGCCGGGCCGCGACCTCGGCGAGCGTCGGATCGGAGGCGCGGCTGCCGTCCGGGAACACCACGAGGGGGAGCGACGCGGTGGCGAGCGGGTGCCCGGCGACGGCGAGGCACTGCTCGTCCGTGTCGATCGGCGTCCACGAGAACGAGACGACGCTGCGCGAGAGGAGGTCGCGGATCTCCCACGCGTCGCGGCTCTCGCGCCGCCCGTAGAGGCGGACCTGCGGGAGGTCCCCGGCCACGGTCACGAGGCCCGCCGCCGCTCGAGCCCGTCGCGGAACTTCATCAGCTTGAGGCAGAGGTGCAGCGTGCTGCGGGCGAGGCCGTCGTCGAGCGCCTCCCGGACCGCCTCGGGCAGGTTGTCGAGGCGGTAGTAGAGCGTGGTGCGGTGGATGTGGAGGAGCCCGCACGCCTCCCGCACGCTGCCGCGCACGTCGAGGTAGGCCTCGACCGTCCGCCGCTGCACCTCGTCGCCCCGCTCGAGCAGCGTCGCCGCGGCCGGCGAGAGCATGGCGAGCTGCGAGCTGTCCGCCCCGATCGAGGCGAGGAGCACCCAGGCCCCGAGCTCGGCGATGTCGGCCCGGCTACGGCCGTCGGGCAGGGAGCCGACGATGGTCGCCGCGAGAGCGGCCCGCTCGGCGGTCGGCAGGAGGTCGTCGTCGCGGACGTCGAAGCGCGCCGAGCCGATCGCGTCGACGGCCGTGCCGCGGCCGCGCGCCTCCGCCCGCAGGACGTCGTCCGCCTCCGCGGCGGCCTCGGGCGCCTCCACGCTCACGAAGAACAGCACGCCCTCCTGGTCGCCGAGGAACGTCAGGCCGGAGGCGGCGCTCGCGTCGATCCGCCGCGCCAGCGCCGTCCGCTGCAGGGAGCCGGTCGGGCCGGTCAGCCGCACCGCGCGGACCACGGTCTGGGCGTCCCGGCGCAGCCAGCGGCGCTCGACCGCCTCGGCGAAGGAGGCGCGCCGGGTGCCGCCGTCGCCCGACAGGAGCGCCGCGAGGACGTCTGCGCGCCGGGAGCTGCCGCCCGCCCGCGTCGAGGGGCCGAGGAGGCGGCGGATCGCTCCGACGGCCGCGTCGATGAGCGAGTACTCGGCCGGAGTGAGCGGCGCGGGCCGCTCCCGGGGGAGGAGGAGGGTCGCGAGCCGGCCCCGCGGATCCTGGACGGGGAACACCCCGTCGTGAGGCGCCTCCTCGCGCGCGCGCGTCGCGGCCAGCACCCGGCTCGAGGCGTCCTCGATCGTCACCGGGCGGTCGAGAGCCTGGGCGAGCTCGTCGGCGAGGTCCTGCAGAGTCATCGGCGGGGATCCGTGTGGGGGGCCATGCCGTGATCCTCGCGGAGGGAGCCCTCCCGAAGCGTGGCCCTTCCAGGCCCACCTTGCGCGTCGGATCCGCTGCCGGCCGCGATGAGACGCTCAGCCTCCGCTGCCGGGGCGGTCCCCGGGGGTCCCGTCCGCGAGGAGGCGGTCGAGGACGTCCGGCCAGTCGAGCAGGACGCCGATGTGGCCTCGACCGGGCCGGATCGTGAGCTCCGCAGCCGGGTGGAGGCGGCGGATCCGCTCCGCGTGGGCGACCGGGACCACCCTGTCCGCCGCGCCGTGGTGGAGGAGGACCGGCGCCGTGAGGCGCGAGAGGTCGACTCCCCAGGGCATGACGAGAGCGAGGTCGTCGTCGACGCTCCCGCCCTGTTCGAGCTCCGAGGCGCGGCCGGCCTCTGCGCCGAGCGCCGTCAGCGGGCCGTCGAGGGCCGAGTAGTCGTCACCGGTGAACTGCTCCGGATCGAAGCGGGCCGTCTCCTCCCACTCCTCGCGCGCAGCCCGGCCGTCGCGCGCGCTGCGGAGAGCGCCCGGATCCTGCATGCCCTCGAACCACGCTCCGTCGTCGCTGAAGGGCGCCGGGCTGCCGAACGTCGCGACGCCCAGGACGCGATCACCTCCGAGAGCCCCGACGGCCAGCGCGTGCGGGCCGCCGCCGGAGTAGCCCGTCACCACGAAGCGCTCCATCCCGAGCAGGTCGGCGACGCGGAGCACATCGGCGGCCGCATCCGCGATGCTCCGTCCGGGAGCGCGCATCGAGCCGCCGAAGCCGGGACGGGCGACGGAGACGAGCCGGATGCCGCGCGCCGCAGCGGCGTCGACGTGGGGAGCGAGGAGTGCGCCGGTGTGCGGTGTCCCTCCGCACCAGACGACTGCAGCGCTGGGGGCTCGAGTGCCGAGGAAGTCGTGGGCGACGAGCGTGCGCGAGTCGACGCGGAACTCGTGCCGGGACGTAGCGGCGTGTCCGGTCATGGAGGAACGGTAGCCGCCTGTCGAGGGCAGTGCGCCTCGCCCGGCCCGACCGGGATGCGACGTCTCGTCGTAGGGTCGACGGGAGGGTCGGTGGACCCTCGGACGGGAGGGGTCCGCATGTCGATCGACGAGGTGTCCCACGGGATCGAGGGGGCCGCCGCGCTGGCGCACGTGCGCTCCGGCTTCTCCGGCCCGACACCGTACGGGATCGCGCAGCGCTTCGCCGAGGGGGAGCTGACGCGGGAGCAGGCCGTCGACGAGCTCGGCCGCTGGCGCTACCGGTCCGGGTCGCCGAGCGACGGCTTCGACTGGACGACCCTCGACCCCGGGGAGTTCGAGGAGGTCCGCCGGGCCCTGTCCGATGGTCTGCTCGACGCCGCGATGTACGACGAGATCCTCGACCGGTACGGCGGGCAGGACTCCCGCGGCGAGAGCGCGGCGTCCGCGGAGGAGAGCGCATGAGCGCCGGCCCCCTGGACCTCGCCTTCACCGCTCCGATCGGCGTCACCGTGAAGGGCGACCTCTGGTCGTGCGTCGAGGTGCCCGGCTCCGTCGAGCTGCTCGGCACAGGGAGGTCCGTGAAGGTGGTCGCCACCGTCGACGGCGAGCCGGTGACCGCGGGCCTGCTGCCGACCGGCGCCGGCGGTCACATGCTGTCGATCAGCGCGAAGCTGCGGAAGACGATCGGCAAGGACCTCGGCGACGTCGTCACCGTCCACCTGACCGAGCGCCTGAGCTGAGCACTGGCGGTCGGCCAGGGCCCGCGTGCGGATGGTCGACTCGACGGATGCGGAATCGAGTCCTGTTCGTCGTCGGGGTCACAGCGATGTTCGTCGCGCTGGTGCTGAGGCTGGTGTGGCCGGCCGGTGAATTCGCCTCCGGCTTCTCGCTCGCCCTGCAGCTGAGCGGCATCCTGCTCCTCCTGGTCTACGGGGTGAAGCACTTCACGGGGCGGCCGCGCCGGAGCTGAGCGGCTCATCCCAATCGGGGGTGTAGGAGTTGGGGTCTGAAGCCGCCGGTCTCGAGCAGGCTTCGGGCGATGTAGTTGGTCAGGTTGCGGAACCCGAGTGCGGAGCCGCGCAGGTGTTCGAGCCGTCCGTTGAGCGCCTCGGTCGGCCCGTTGCTGGTGCCGGGTCGTTCGAAGTAGGCGAGCACGTCAGCGGCTCGCTTCTTCAGGGTCCGGCCCAGGGTGGTGAGCTCGGTGAGCACCTTGGGGACGCCGGCGCTGAGGTCGGTGAGCAGCTTCTCCATGAGCTCGCGGCCACGTTGCCGGTCCTCGTGGCGATAGGCGGCGATCATGCGCTGATGGACACCCCAGGTCGCCTCGACCTCGACGTGAGCGTCATCAACGAACAGCGCGCGTAGCCTGTCGCTCTGCTTGTCGGTGAGCAGGTCCGCGCCGGTGTGCAGACCGAGGCCGTCGAGTCGAGCGAAGGCGGTCAGATCAGGGCGGCCGAAGCCGGCCGGCGGGGTAGCGTCGGTCACGTCGAGGTCTTTCGGACGGATGGCCGAGGAACCTCCGTCGTCGGAAGACCTCGACGTCTATCTGCGGACCGACGCTCCCGGCCGACCTACACCGTCATCTGAGAAGACCCCTGAAACGTCTTCGCCGACGACGGGGCCGGCGAGGAGGAGGGCGCGGTGAGCTAGAAGAATGGAGCTTGCTCGGCTTCGACGCCGCCGCAAGCTCCGGTGAAACGGTCGGTACTGGTCGGTCGTGGTCGGTCACCACCGGATGGCGGCGTCCTCCACGCTCGGCGTTTGCGCAGGTCAGCGGCTCGTTCGCCCAGTGGGCGCATCAAGCGCTAGACGCAAAGCCGACGTGATGAGGTCGTCCGTTCGATTCCGACAGGCGGCTCCGGCGAACCGTTCTGGTGGTCGCGCGATGCGCTGGCCTCACGGCTCTGCCCGACACCGACGTCGCTCTCCTCTGCGACGGACCCCTCGCCGGCTGAGCGCTCGCGGCCGGCATCCTGTCCGTGTGCCGATAGGCCTCGCACCGCTCGGCAACGCAGCGTGGCGTTGCGTCGCGACCTGGCGACGGCTCGGCGGGGCGCGATCGTCTCGTGCGTTGGCGGACTACGGGAGCTTGGACGCGAGGACGTCGGCCGCCAGGATCTCGGGTGCTGCGCCGAGGAGGTGCTGGTTGGCCATCAGGGCTGCGACGATGGCGCCGTTGGCGTGGGCGTTGCGAGCGGCTTCGTCGGGGAATGCATCGAAGATCCAGAAGGTGTCGGCGTGGGTCCTGACCGCGAACCAGACGATCGTTCCTACTTCTTCGTTGGCGAGTGCGACAGCGCCGGCGAGCAGATCGGCGACCGCGTCGTGCTGTCCATCGGCCGCGACGATCTTGGCGACGAAGGCATACGGAAGTGATGCGGGTGTGGACATGAGGGACTCTCCTTGACGTCGGGGTTCTTCGTGGGACGAGTTCAGCGTATGACGAGCGAGGGCCGGTGGGGAGTGGCGTATACGGCAGTATTGCTATTGTTTACGTCATGCGTATCGGACTGATCGCGATCGACGGCTGCTTCGGTTCGGCTATCGCGTCGATCATCGACATCGTGCGGGTGGCCGACGGAGCCCGCGGCGATGTCGACCCGCGGATCGACCCGATCGAACTCGCCATCCTCGGACCGAAACGGCGAGTGACCACGACGGCATCGATGACCCTGTCGGTGGACCACCCGCTGTCGGAGTCCGGAGAGTTCGACGTGGTCGTCGTCCCTGCGCTTGGAACCCTTACGGCCGCCGCTACCAACGACGTCCTCCAGAGCCGAGATGCTCGTTCGGTCATCGCCTCGCTCGGGCGCCTCGACGAGGCGACCACCCGGATCGCCGCGGCGTGCACCGGCGTGTTCGCTGTCGCCGAGACCGGACGGATGCATCATCGGAGGGCGACGACCAGCTGGTTCCTGGGGCCGGAGTTCCTGAAGCGCTATCCGACCGTCGCCCTCGATCTCGACACCATGGTCGTGGTCGACGGGAACCTCGTAACCGCCGGCGCCGCGTTCGCCCACATCGACCTCGCGCTCTCACTCGTGCGATCGATCAGCCCCGACCTGGCCCAACATGTCGCCAAGCTCCTCATCATCGACGAGCGTCCGTCTCAGGCGGCCTTCGTCGCCTACGAACATCTCCGGCACGAGGACCCGATCGTCGTCGAGTTCGAACGCTTCGTGCGCGCCCGCCTGGACGAACCGTTCAACGTCGCCTTCGTCGCGCAGTCGCTCGGCACCAGCCGGCGCACCCTCGAACGACGAGTCCGTGCGGCGCTCAACCTCACTCCGCTCGGCTTCGTCCAACGGCTTCGCATCGAACGAGCTCGGCACCTCTCAGCAACCACGGACTTCACCTCCGCCGAGATCGCGCTACGGGTCGGCTACGCGAATGCCGAGACTCTGCGCTCCCTCCTGCGCAGGGAGCGACGCCGTTCCTGACCTATCGCCATGCCTGTAGCCGGTGTCCTAGCGCTCGACTGGAACCACCTCTCAGCACGTCGCGTCGACGCTCCTGCGTCGCCCTTGGACGACCCACTCGACACGCCCGCAGCACAGGTCATGTGACGTGTCCCGGCTTCCCGGACGGTCGGGGTTGGGTGGCTGTGATGTCGCTGCGTTCTCGTCGAGGGGGTCAGCAGACTCGATCAGGGTCGACTGGGATGAGACGCGAAGGCGGTCAGGTCAGGGCGGCCGAAGCCGGCCGGCGGGGTAGCGTCGGTCACGTCGAGGTCTTTCGGACGGATGGCGTAGGAACCTCCGTCGTCGGGAGACCTCGACGTCTATCTGCGGACCGACGCTCCCGGCCGACCTGCACCCTCATCTGGGAAGAGCCAGCTGAGCTCCGGAATCGGAGGAAGACCCGTGAGCGGAGCGGAGGAGCCGGCCTGGGCGGATCCGGAGCCGGAGGTCCACCGGGCGCTCGCGCGGTGGGCGGCGGAGTGCGCGGAGCGCGCCCTCCCCGCGTTCGAGGAGCGGGACCCGGACAATGCCCGGCCCCGGCGCGCGCTCGACGTCCTCCTCGCCTGGGGGCGGGGCGAGGCTCCGATGACCGAGTGCCGCGCGGCGGCCTTCACGGCGCACGCCGCAGCCCGCGCCTCGACGCAGGCGGGCGAGCGGGCCGCCACCGCTGCCGCGCGGGCGGCCGGGCAGGCCGCAGCCGTCGCGCACATGGTCGATCACTGCTCGCACGCCGCCGTGGAGAGCAGCGCGCAGCCTCGGGCCTTCACGCGAAGGAGCGCGCAACGGATCGTCGCTCTCACTGAATCCGCCCGCCGCGCGGATGCTCTCCCAGCGATCTTCTCGCGTCGGTGAACGTCCGCGACTGCTGTGTCGTGTCCTCGGTGGGACCACCTCGGCCCCCGCACTACAGGAGGCATCATGCTCAAGCGAATCGCGACCACTATGACGACTGCGGCGTTCGCCGCCGTCCTTCTCGCCGGATGCTCGACGGCCGCCGGCTCGGCCGCCTCGTCGGAAGCGCCGGCCGACAGCCCCTCCGCCACCGCGATGGCCTCCGCCACCGCGACCGCCTCCGCTGGGACGGCGGCTCTCACGACGGCGTCCTCGCCGCTGGGCGAGATCATCACGGACGAGGCCGGCTACACCGTCTACACGTTCGCCAAGGACACGCAGAACTCGGGCAGCAGCAGCTGCTACGACGAGTGCGCCACGACCTGGCCGGCCGTGTCGGCGTCCAGCACGACCGCCGCGGACGGGATCACCGGAGAGGTCGGCTCGATCACGCGCACCGACGGGACGACCCAGCTGACCGTCGACGGATGGCCGGTCTACCGGTTCGCGAAGGACACCGCGCCGGGCCAGGTCAACGGGCAGGGTGTGAAGGACGCCTGGTACGTCCTCCTCCCTGACGGCACGATGAACAAGGAAGCCGCGGCCATGAGCACCGCCACCCCGGCGTCCTGATGCGACGGCGACCCGTCCCCGCGCAGCGAAGCGCATCGTCGGGCCGGGTCGCCGGTTCTCGACAGGCATGGACGGAAGGGATGACCGGCAGTGATCGCAGCAACCGTGATGAGGGAGCGCACCGTGGCGCTTCGAGGCGGTGAGCGTTGTGCCCCGCCCCGTCGATGAGCTCCTGGCGGCGCTGTACGAGAGTCACGGCCCGGCCTTGCGGCGCTTCGTGCAGAACCTCACTCGGAACGCGGCGCTGACGGAGGACGTCGTGCAGGAGACGATGGTCCGGGCCTGGCAGCGCCCGCAGGTCCTCGAACGCGACGCCGACGCCGCTCGCGCGTGGCTGTTCACCGTCGCCCGCAACCTCGTCATCGACGACGCCCGATCCGCTCGGAGCCGACGCGAGGTGCCGGCGAAGGACGAGGACGGCGGCGGCGCCGTCCCCGATCGCACCGACGCGGTCCTGGACAGCATCCTGGTCGCCGACGCTCTCGCATCGCTGTCGGTGGAGCATCGTCAGATCGTGGTGGACGCGTACTTCCTCGGACACACCGTCCCCGAGATCGCCCGCCGGCACTCCATCCCCGAGGGAACAGCGAAATCTCGATTGCACTACGGACTGCGCGGACTGCGACTGGCTCTGCAGGAAAGGGGCGTCACCCGATGAACGACCACCACGGAAGCTCTGCGACGGAGGACGAGTACCGCGACTGGGACGCGTCCTACGTCCTCGGCGCTCTCCCCGCAGATCAGCGACTCGAGTACGAGCAGCACCTCAGCGGCTGCGCGGCCTGCCGCGCGGCCGTGGCAGAGCTGGCAGGACTGCCCGGCATCGTCGGCCGCCTCTCCGTCGAGGACGGTCTCGCCATCAGCGCATCGGACGACGGCGAGGAGGCGCCGCCGTCGATGGTGACGCTGCCCGCCATCGCCCACCGTGTCCGGACGCGCCGACGTCGGCGCCGGCTGGTGACGTCCCTCGCCGTCGCGGCCGCCGTCACCGCCTCCGTCTTCGGAGGTGTCGCTCTCGGCACGGGCATCGCGGGCGCTCCCGTGGCGAGCGAGGCGACCCTCGAACCGATGGACCCGATCGCGGCCGATCCCGCTCTCGCTGCGGACATCCAGGTCGAGGGGAAGCCGTGGGGCACCCGGCTGGAGTGGAGCTGCACCTACAGTGGTGATGCGCCCGCCGACGCGGAGTACGAACTCGTGATCACCCGCACAGACGGCAGCACGATCACCGTCGCCACCTGGACGGCGGCCGGGCGGCGCGCCGTCGACCTGGCGGCGTCCACGGGCGTCGCCCGGTCGGAGATCACCGGCGTCGACATCAGGGTCCGCGGCACGAACTCCCCCCTCGTCCGCACCGACACCTGAGACACCGCCCACCCGCAGGAGACACCGTCACTGCCCGCGGTGCCGCGGGCACCGGACAGGAGCAGACCATGAGCACCGAGACCACGCCGCTGCACATCACCCGCGAGGGCCCGAGAAGCTTCATCGGCCGCAACGCGCGAGGAGCCGAGGTCCGCATCGGCGGGTCGGACGCCGACGGCGTGTTCTCGCCCGGCGAGCTGCTGCACCTCGCCCTCGCCGCCTGCGGCATGCTCTCCTCGGACCACATCCTCGCCAGCCGGCTCGGAGCCGACTTCGAAGCGACCACCGACATCACCGCGACCAAGCCCGAGGGGGAGGACCGCTACGACTCGATCGCCGCCGTGATCCGCGCCGACCTGTCGGCGCTCGATCCCGAGCGGATCGCCTCACTGTCCGAGCGCACCCACCGGGCGGTCGACCGCCAGTGCACCGTCGGCCACACGCTCGAGCACGGCGCGGCGTACACCGTCGACGTCGTGGACGACCAGGCCGTTCCCGTCAGCGGTTCGAGGACGGGGGCCGTCTGAGATCAACACCTCATCGGTCACGGCGACCGGTGACGACCGAGACGCGGACGTCTCCCTTCAGTGCCGTCAGTCTGCGACTCGCCGACCGGATCCGAGACGATTCGCGAGGCGGAGCGCGTTCACGGAGCGGAGGTGCTGGTCGGCGCGGTGACGCCCGTTGGCCGGTGAGGGGTGCGGTGCCGCGAGGACGGGGACGACACGGGGATCATCGTGCAGGGTCAGATAGCGCATGACCCCGTCTAGCGCCACGGTCCCGTAGGTGACGACGGCTTCGAGCGCGGGCAGCAGCTCCAGCAGCTCACCGAGCGCGAGCCGGCCCTGCTCGATGTCCGCGGGGCGGACGCGGCCAGGGATCTCCCACGGGATGAGGTTCCACCGGACGTAGTGGTCGCGGGAGAGTCCGGACTCGATGCGGGCCGCCCGGAACGCGGCGGCGGTGGGCCCGAGGTTGTCTTCGCTGCAGACGGCAGCGGATCCCGCGGCGATCGTCCGAGGGCCGGGTGACTGCATCAGCACCAGGACGCGACTGGCGGTGCCGCCGGAGCGGGGATCGAAGCCCGGAACGAAGCGTCCGGTCGCGTCCGCGGTACTCCGCCAGGTCTCGGCGAGGGCGTTCAAGGTTCGGACATCCACGATGCTCCTCGATCCCGGTCAGGCCGGCCGCGGTGGTGCGAGCAGGGTGCCGCGGATCACGGAACCGTGGAACGTGCGGGCGGCGACGATGATCCACGCGGCGACCAGGCCGACGTAGTAGAGCACGGCGAGGCCGGCGACGACCGTGAGACCGGAGTGCAGGGCGAGGCCGTTCAGTCCGGTGACGCAGGTGCCGACGGGGAACGTGAACGACCACCACGTCAGACTGAACGGCAGGTGCTCCTTCGCGGTGCGGAGGGTGATCGCGAGGGCGATGACGGTCCAGAGCAGCGCGAAGCCGAGCATCGCGAAGCCGTACACCAGAGCCACGACCAGCAGCGCACGCGCCATGCCGGCGTCCACGACGGTGGGCGCGTTCGAGGCGAGCAGATTCACAGCGGTGATCGACTGTCCGACCGGACCGAGGACGATCCACAGCGTCGGCACCATCCCCGCCGCTCCTACCTTGTGCTGCGCGAGCCGGTTCCAGATCAGGGTGATCACCACCAGTGACGCGATCAGGCTGAGGCCGAAGAAGCCGTAGCAGGACCACAGGAGCGTCTCCCGCGCTTGCCCGGCGGGCGCGTACGGCAGCAGCAATGCGCCGGTGGAAGCGGACACCATCGGCGGAACGATCGGCATCAGCCAGCCGCCGAACGCCGAATCGGGCTTGTTCTCATGCCGGGTGAACGCGAGGTAGGGCACCAGGACCGCCGTCGCCAGCCCGCCGAGAGTCCCCGCACCCCAGAGCACCCAGTCGATGGTGACAGCGGCCGGCACGCCGATCCAGTCCTTGCCGAGGAGGAGGGTTCCCGCGCCGACGGTGAGGAACGCCATGGGAGGCGCGCCGTAGAAGTGCGAGAGGACCGGATTCAGGTGGTGCCTCATCGCTGTACCGCGGTAGCGGACCCAGTGCAGCCCGGTCGCGACCGTCAGCGCGACGAGCAGCAGTGCGGAGATCGCCCAGACGACGGTGGCCCCGGTCCGCAGTCCGGGGAACTGGAGTGGCAGGGACGCGGCGGCGACCGCGACGATGCCGGTGCCCATGATCGACGCGAACCAGTTCGGCGTCAGGTTCGACACGATCAGTCCCGGATGCTCCAGCTCCCGGAACAAGCGCCTCGACCGCGGAGGATGCCCGATCGAGGAAGATGCGCGGGCGGGGGAGAGAGTTGTCATGATTCCAGCCTGAGCATCGCCGTCCCCAGCCGATACAGCGATCGTGTTGGCGGGGCACAATGAGTGCTTGTGGCGACGCGGCGATTGACGGACCGGATCCTGGATCTCGACACGCTGGAGGTGCTCGAACGCGTCGCCGAGGCGGGCTCGCTCTCCCGCGCTGCCGAAGCCCTCGGCGTCACCCAGCAGGCCGTCTCGGCGCGTCTGCGGGTAGCGGAGCGCGCCATCGGGCAGCCGCTCGTGCGCCGCTCTCCGACCGGTTCCCTGATGACCGACGCGGGCCGGCTCGTGCTCGAGCTGGCCGGCCCGGTCCTCGAGGCGTCCCGCCGCCTCGAGGCGGGCGCGGCGGCACTGCGACAGCCGACCGGCTCACTGGTCCTCGCGGCGTCGCAGACCATCGCCGAACTGCTGCTCCCACGCTGGCTCCTCGAATTCCGACAGCGCACACCCGAGGTGAGTGTGCAACTGATCGCCGGCAATTCAGCCACGGTCACAGAGCTCGTGAGATCCGGTGCCGCGCAACTCGGATTCGTCGAGACACCGGCGTCCACGGCCACGCTCTCCTCTGACGTGGTCGCGGAGGACGAACTCGCTGTCGTCGTAGCACCGGACCACCCCTGGGCACGCGCGGCGAGTATCAGCGCCGAGGACTTGGCCGGCACCGCACTGCTGACACGAGAAGAAGGCTCCGGCACCCGGACGACCCTCGAAGCATGGCTCCACGACGCCGGGCTCGCACCCACGACTCCCGCCGCGATCCTTGAAACGACGGCGATCATCCGAGCGAACGCCCGCGCCGGCATCGCGCCCGCAGTCATGAGCATCCTCACCGTCGAAACAGATCTCGCCGCGCGCTCACTGATACGAGTGCCCCTCCGCGGACCAGCACTCGTGCGACCCCTCCGCGCCATCTGGTCCGATCGCATCGGGTCGTCCGCGGCGGCGTTCCTGGAGATCGCGCACGAGATGCGCTGACCGGTGCACGGCTCGTCGCAACGCCGATCACGCCAGCGGCCGTGTCTGCTCGAGCTACAGCGATCCGGTCGATCTGCACACGGCGGCACGGACGTCATGTCGCGGTGATGGCGAAGAGCCCGGCGATGCCGACGGTGTAGAGCGCGAGCACGATCAACGAGTCGATTCCCATGCCGGCGATGCGGCGGGTGGGTCGGAAGATCAGTCCGACGATGTAGACGAGGGTGAGCAGGGCGGCGAGAGCGGTGAGGTAGATGTCGGACGAGTTCGCCTGCGGGAGGACTGCGGTGCCGGAGAGGACGGTGGCGACGAGGAACAGGACGGGGAGGAAGGCGTTGCCGCCGAAGATGTCGCTGATGGCGAGGTTGTCGTCGCCCTGCTTGATGGCTTGCAGCCCGGTCGAGATCTCGGGGAGGGAGGTGGCGAGAGCGAGCACGGTGGCTCCGAACAGCACTCCTGAGAGACCGAGCTGCGAGGATGCCGCGTCACCGGCGCGCTCGAGCACGACACCGGCGAGGAGGGTCGCCGCGGCGGAGATCGTGAACACGATGGTCGCCTTGCGTGTGCTCATCGGGTGCGTCTTCTTCTTCGAGGGGGATGCTGTCGCGTCGGGGGCCCGCCCGTCCTCGTGCCAGGGGAGGTGCTTGCCGGAGCGTTGCACGAGCAGCAGCCCGACGACCCAGAGGCCGGCGATGAGGACGACGTCCGGGGTCAGGCGCAGCACTTCCAGTCCGGAGGGCAGCTGGCTGCCGGCGATGACGACGGCGAGCACCGCGACGACCACGAGCCCCTCGAGCACGAGTGTGAGGGACGCGGCACGGTAGGTGAGCGGCTTCGCACCCTTTCCGCGCTTGCCGAACAGGTCGAGGACGACGAGGACCACGGTCTGCAGTGCGATGCCGCCGAGGATGTTGCCGACCGCGACGTCCAGGTTCCCGGAGAGCGCGGCGGACACGGTGATCGCGATCTCCGGCAGGTTCGTCGCGACGGCGAGAACGATCAGACCGCCCAGCGCACTCCCCAGGTGCAGGCGCGCGTCCAGAACGTCCGTGGCCTTCGACAACTGGATGCCGGCGACCCACACCACTGCGGCGGCGGCGAGAAAGACGACGACGAGAACAACGAAGGGCAGACCATCCATGCAGTGAGTGAACCGCGCCGACGACGATTCGCGACCCCCTTGCGCCTGAGCTGCTTCTCACCGCCTCGCGCGCGGTGGTCTCCGTGGTGATCGGTTCGACCGCGTGCCATCCTCGACGACACCCCGATCGTCGGGTCGAGCGTGATCCCACCGTTCGTTCCCGAGGCGCGCTTCGTCAGTAGCAGGCGATTCGGGTACGCCGCAGCGTCCGCACGTGTACGCGCGGGCAGCTGGCGGGGACCGGACCCTTGGGAAGGGGCCGGTGTCGCCCGCAGTGCATATGCGACACTCCACTGGCTCCAGATCCTGCGATCCTCGAGCGGCTTGACCGGATCGTCGGTGACCGTGTCCCGTGGCAGACGCATCAGATGGCCGGTGACGTTGCACACGCTCTGGCGACGCTCGCGGACCGTGTCGATGCGGTCATGATCATTGTCGGCACGAAGGAGCCGTCTCTGCGTCGCACCGTGCAGGAGGTCTTCTCCGGTGCCGTCGGCGCCCGTCTCGCTCACCGTCAGCACCGGCCGGCCCTCATGATCCTCCTCGCCCCGGTCGATGATTCGGAGCCGCTGCCCTGGTCCTGACCGAGGTGCGGGCGTAGGCTGACGGCAGTGGTGATGGATCCCGCCCGAGCGTGAGCTCGAACTGCCGCCGAGGCTGATGGTTCCTACCTTCTCGATCAGAGACCAGGTAGGTGACCCATGCCCGCGCATCCCCCGCTCGTCCTCGTGTGCCACGGCGAGAGCACCGGCAACGCCGACGGTCTCTTCTGCGGCGTCCTCGACGTCCCCCTCACCGACCTCGGACGTGACGAAGCGCGACAGGCCGCGACGCTACTGAGGGACGCATCGATCGACCCCGATCTGATCCTCACGTCGACCCTGCAACGCTCCACCGAATCGGCCCGGATCATCGCCGGCGCCCTTCCAGGGCGGCCGCGGATCGTCGCGGCCCAGTGGCGGCTGAACGAGCGCAACTACGGAGCGCTCACCGGCCTGTCCACAAGCGCCGTCGGAGCCCGGTACGGGGCCGACGCCTTCCTGGAGTGGCGCCGGTCGATGGACGTCCGCCCGCCTGCTCTGTCCGCCGCCGCCTTCGTGCAGCTGCACAGGTCCGCGGCGTTCCGTGGGCAGCCGGCCGAGGCGATGACGGAGACGGAGTCGTTGCGCGACGTCGTCCACCGACTGCAGCCGCTCCTCGAGGAGCGAATCCTGCCCGCCCTCCAGGAGGGCGAGACGGTGCTCATCGTCGGGCACGGCAACTCCCTGCGCGCGCTGCGCGCCCTTCTCGAGGACCTCGGCGATGCCGCGGTCCGCGATCTGAACATCCCGACCGGTCAGCCGTACCTGTACGACACCGGGCCGTCCGGGACACCGATCTCGAGGAGCGGACGCTACCTCGACCCCGCAAGAGCCGACCGGGCGGCGATCACGCTCGCCCACGAAGGAGGAACCTGATGAACGCCTACATCAGCCACACCCGCACCAGCATCCACGGGACGGGCGAGTACGTCACCCACCCCGCCGGACACCCGCTGGTCATCACCGACGTCGCCGCACGGCAGATCCTCGACTCCCGCGGCTTCCCGACCGTCGCTGTCACCCTGCGTCTGGACGACGACACCGTCCTGGACGCCTCCGCCCCCGCGGGCGCCTCGACGGGCGCGTTCGAAGCGGTCGAGCTGCGCGACGGCGGCCCCGCGTTCGGCGGACGCGGAGTCCGCTCCGCTGTCGCGGCCGTCGACGGCGAGATCCGCGCCCTCCTGCTCGACCACTCCTGGACTTCGCTTCGCGAGATCGACGAAGCGCTGCGAGCACTGGATGGAACCGCGAACCTCGCCCGCCTCGGAGCGAACTCCGTCGTCGCCGTCTCCATCGCGGCCGCCCGCGCCTTCGCCGCGCGCACCGGCCTGCCCCTGCACCGGTGGATCGCCGATCACACCGGGGCGACCGCCTCCCTGCCCGTCCCGCACTTCAACGTCATCAACGGCGGCGCGCACGCCGCGAACGGCCTCGACTTCCAAGAGTTCATGATCGCCCCCGTCTCCGCCGGCACCGAGGAGGAGGCCGTGCAGGTCGGCGCCGAGATCTATCACGCCCTCGCCGCCCGCGTCCGCACCGCCTACGGCACCTCCGGGCTCGGCGACGAGGGCGGCTTCGCGCCCCCCATCGACCGGCCCGAAGACGCCCTGGACCTCCTCGTCGCAGCGATCACCGACGCCGGATACCAGCCCGGCACCGGTGACATCGCGATCGCGATGGATCCCGCCGCGAACGGCTTCTTCCACGGCGACGGCCACTACACCGTCGCCGGCACCGATCTCGACCGCGACGCACTCGCCCGCTACTACGAGAAGCTGATCGCCGACTACCCGATCCGCAGCATCGAGGACGGCTTCGCCGAGGACGACCACGAGGGCTGGGCCCTCCTCGCCCACGCCATCAGCGACCGGGTGCAGCTCGTGGGAGACGACCTCTACGTCACCGACGCCGACCGCATCCGCGACGGAGCCCGCAACGGCTACTCCAACGCCGCACTCATCAAGCCCAATCAGATCGGCACCATCACCGGCACCCTCGACGCGATCGCGGCCGCGCACGACGCCGGCATGCGCTGCATGGTCTCCCACCGCTCCGGCGAGACCCTCGACACCTTCATCGCCGACCTCTCGGTGGGAACCGGAGTCGGGCAGATCAAATCCGGCGCCCCCGCGCGCGGCGAGAGGGTCGCGAAGTACAACCGCCTCGTCGACATCGAACACCTCGACCCCACGCTGCACTACGGTCTCACCCACTGACCCGCCCCCTCCCGAAAGGTCCCACTCCCCGTGACTGATGACCGCCACCGTCACCGCCCCCCGGACCCCGACCCCGAGCTGCCGGTCGACAGCGACCTCGACGTCGACGACGCCCCCGACGGGACGCCACGACCCGTGCACCTGCGTCCGCGATACCTCCTCCTCGTCGCCGCCGGCGGCACGGTCGGGACCGGGGCGCGGGAGGGCCTGACCCTCGCGTTTCCCGCCGATCCCGCCTTCGACACCGTCGTCTTCGCCATCAACATCGTCGGCGCGCTCCTGCTCGGCGTACTCCTGGAGAGCCTCGCCAGAGCCGGCAGCGACGAGGGCCGACGCCGCACCGCACGGCTGCTGCTCGGTACCGGAGCGCTCGGAGGCTTCACCACCTACAGCACCCTCGCCACCGACACCGCCCACCTGCTCACCACAGGACACCCCGCACCCGCCGCCCTCTACGCGCTCGGCACCGTCCTGCTCGGCGCCCTCGCGTCCTGGACCGGAGTCGCCCTCGCCGCAGCACTCCACCGGCGACGCACGCAGAGGAAGGTGCCGGCATGACACCCGCACTGTTCCTCGCGCTCTCCCTCGCCGGTGGAATCGGAGCCGCAACACGGCTCCTCCTCGACGGGCTCATCAAGGCCCGCACCGGCGGCGCCTACCCCTGGGGCACCACCGTCATCAACGTCACCGGATCACTCCTCCTCGGCCTGATCACCGGCCTCGCCCTCGCAGGCATCGCCCCCGAGCCGTGGCGACTCGTCCTCGGCACCGGCTTCCTCGGCGGCTACACCACCTTCTCCACCGCCAGCCTCGAAACCGTCCGTCTCCTCGCCGAAGGACGCCAACTCGCCTCCGCCATCAACGCTCTCGGCACGCTCCTCCTCAGCGTCATCGCCGCAGCAACAGGACTCTGGCTCGGAGGCGCGCGATGAGCATCATCGATGCACCCTCACCGGCAGTGGTGGTCGGCCTTGCCGGCGTCGATTCCGGCCCGGAGTCGGGGCACGCAGGGTCCTTCCGTTCAGCGGGTGCGGTGCGCCGTGAACGACCTCGCCGGCATGTCATCACGGGGCGATCTGGTCGCGTCTCTCCATGAGCGGTCCTGCCGTTGCGGGGTCCCGGGCGGCTCATCACGGCATGCCATCAGGCGGCTGAAGGCGGTCAGCCGTACCCGGGACCCCTGGCGCGTTCCAGAGCCGACAACTGCCCCGAATCCACGGAGACAACGGTGAGGAAGGCGGTCGGACTCCGGGGGAGCGACGCCGACCGGGACGCGGAGCGGCGTCAGCAGTGGGAGGGCCTCGACCCCGTGCTGCGCTCCCTCGGCTTCCCGAAGGGGCTGTGACGCCGGCCCGGTGGACCTCACCGGGCCGGCGCCCGCGCGCTCAGCGGTGCGCGGGTCGGAGCCCCAGCAGCGTGTCGACGATCACGAAGGCCGCGAGGCTCGCCCCCAGGAGCGGGAGGAACAGCCCGAGCGCGGCGGCGACGACCAGGACGGACGCGACTCCCCACCACGGCGCGCGCCGGAGCGCTCCCCGGGCCGGCGGGGTGCCGCCGAGCCGTCGGGGACCGCGGGTGGGGCGGCGCTTCCACCACATCAGGTACCCGAGCACGACCATCGTGGCGATGCCGGCCGCGGTGACGAACAGCAGCAGCTGGTTGGGCAGCCCGAACATCGAGCCCATGTGCGTGTCGATGCCCCAGCGGGAGAGCTTGGCGACGAGGCCGAAGTCGGCGAAGTCGACCCGGTCGACGACCTGCATCGTGCTCCCGTCGATCGCGACGCCGTCGACCTCGGTCGGGAAGCTGCGCTGGATCTCCTGCACGACCCAGGCCGAGCCCTCCGCCGCGGGCGGCCGGATCTCGACCAGTCCCGTGTTCACGTTGACCTCGCGGGCGACCGAGAGCACCGAGTCGTAGGCGGCCGGCGAGTAGCCCGCCGTCGACTCGACGGCGTCGCCGGTGGCCGCGCCGTGTCCGGCGTGCCCGGCGTGCTCGTCGGCCACCTCGCCGGTCCGGTCGCCGAGCGTCGTCCCCAGCGAGGGCGTGGTCCAGCCGACTGCGGAGCGGAGGGTCTCGAAGTTCCCGCCTCCGTAGAGCGACCAGGTGATGCCTGTGGTCGAGAGGAACAGGGCGCCGACGAGCAGCCAGACGCCGGTGGAGGCGTGCCAGGAGAACAGGCGCTTGTAGCCGGTGGTCCTCGGCGCGGGGCGCAGCAGGTCCCTCTTCACGCGGGCGCGGCGGAGGCGGATGATCCAGAGGCCCAGGCCGGCGAGGGCGACGACCCCCAGCCAGGAGGCGGCGAGCTCGCTGTAGGAGCGGCCCACGTCCCCGAGGTGCAGCGTCCGGTGCAGGTCGCTGATCCAGGTCCGCAACGGCAGGGCGCCGCTGGTGCCGTAGGCGGTGAGGTCGCCGCGGACGTCGGCGGTGGCCGGGTCGATGAAGACCGCGCGGGTCTCGCTGGCGCCGAGCGACGGGTCCGCGTACATCACCCGGGTGGTGTCGCCGGGGTTCGGTGCGGGGCGGACGGCGACGATGCTCTGCCCGCCTCCGGTGTACGCGTCGGCGGCGTCGATCTGGTCGGCCAGGGGCACGTAGGTGTCCGCTTCGGGGCGTGCAGCTCCTGCGCGTAGACGACCTGCTCGAGCTGCGGGGTGAGTGCGTAGAGCGCTCCGCTGGTCGCGGCGACGAGGATGAACGGCCCGACGAACAGGGCGGCGGAGAAGTGCAGGCGGAGCAGCAGCTGTCCGAGCCAGCCTGCGCTGCTTCTGTGCGGCGGGGGCGGGGTGTCGGCGGAGTCGCGGGGTCTCGTGGCGGTGGTGGTCATGCTTCTGGTCCTTCGGTGCTGTGGCGGGTGCCGGTGAGGGTCAGAGGAGGGTGTCGCCGATGTAGCCGCCCTCGACGCAGCCCGGCGGGATCGCGAAGACGGCGGAGCCGATCGGCGTCGTCCACTCGTTGAGCAGGTCCAGCTCGTCCAGGCGCTTCTGGATCGGCACGAACTGCGCGGTGACGTCGGCCTGGAACGCCGCGAAGATCAGCCCGGAGTTCGAGATGTCCTCGCCCGTCGGGGTGTCGTCGTAGTTGTAGGCCCGGCGGTGGAAGCGCTCGGCGGTGTTCTCCGAGCGGGCGCGCCTCATGTGCGAGAACTCCGGGATCACCGGGAAGCCGATGGTCGTCGTCGCCTCGAAGTCGGGCTCGTCGGCCTCCGCCGTCCCGGTGAGGGGCGCGCCGTTCGCGAGGGTCCAGGGAGGAGACGGGTCGGTCAGACGCTGCGGGGACCTCCGGGGAGGTCCTCGCCGCGGCTCGCGTCGATGATCAGGAGGCGGGCTGCAGAAGGGGGCCGCGCCGCAGCGCCGCCTGGGGGAAGACGCCCGAGGCGAGGGGGAGCACGTCGCGCAGCTCGAAGGAGGAGCGTCGCGCGGGTCGAGGAGCGGCCACCGGAGTCGGCAGGACCCGCACCAGGCGGGTGACGAGGTGGCTCGTCGTCGCGGCGACACTGACGAGGAGGGACTCGCCGCGGTGGAGCGCCGCGGTCGTCGCGACGGCGGCGACGAGGTGCGCCGCCCACATCGAGGAGCCGGTCATCCCGCTGTGCGTCATCGCCGCGCTGACGTCGATCACGGCACCGTGGTGCGCGTGCAGGGTCGGCGCATCGACCGGCCCCGCGAAGGTCCCGATCGTGAAGAGCGTGTGGAACAGGAACTGGCTGACTCCCACCGAGACCGCCAGGCGGACCAGGGAGAGCCTGCGCCCGGCGAGCGCCACGCACACCAGGACCGACAGGACGAGCGGCATCGCGACACCGAGCGGACCCGGGATCTGGCCGCCGCCGGCCACGTGCGAGAACAGCGCGACGAGCGTCGCCACCGTCGCCACGACGACACCCCGGAGGGTGCGCAGCGGGCGCGACGACGACATCTCCCCAGTGTCGCAGACGTCTCCTTCCCGCGGAGGACCGCTCCCGGGCGAGAGGAGCGGCCGGCCGACGGTTCCTCTCAGCGGGCCGCGGAGGCTCCGGTGCGTCACTTCTCGGGCCGGACCACCAGCCCGACGCCGCCGCCGCGCCGCACCGGTTCGGCGACCGCGGTCATCCGGCCGGAGGGGTCGACCTCGATGGCGGCCACCGCGCCGATCTGCGCGGCCGAGGTGAAGGTGTCGCCCGAGGGGACCAGCTGCTGGCCGAAGGGAGCGAGGTCGTCGGCGTACGCCTCGATGAACTCGGGCTCGGCGGAGGTCGTCGCGCCGTTGCGCTGGGAGGCGCGGGGCGCTGCCACCGCCTCGGGGAGCGTCATGCCGAGGTCGATGCGATTGACCAGGGTCTGCAGGACCGTCGTGATGATCGTGGATCCGCCCGGCGAGCCGACGACGAACCGCACGTCCCCGCCGTCGAGCACGATCGTCGGCGACATCGACGAGCGCGGGCGCTTGCCCGGCTCGATCCGGTTCGGGTCCCCGTCGACGAAGGTGGGGGAGAAGTCGGTCATCTCGTTGTTGAGGAGGAAGCCGCGGCCGGGGACGGTCATCGCCGAGCCGCCGGTCTGCTCGATCGTCAGCGTGTAGGAGGCGGCGTTGCCCCACTTGTCGACGACCGAGAGGTGGGTGGTGGAGATGTTCTCGGTGTCCGACTCCTCCGCGGCGGGGGCGGTCGCGCATCCGGAGCCGTCGAGAGCGCCGGGCGCGACCGGGCGGACGGAGGCGGTCGCCGGGTCGATCGTGCAGTCCCGCGAGTCCGCGAACTCCTGGCTGAGGAGCGTCTCGGTGGGCACGTCGACGAAGGCCGGGTCGCCGACGTAGGCGCCCCGGTCGGCGAAGGCGCGGGCGGACGCCTCGAGGTAGAGGTGCAGGGCGCTGCCGGTGTCCTCGGACGCGAGGTCGTGGTTCTCGAGGATGTTGAGGGCCTCGCCGACCGCGATCCCGCCGGAGGAGGAGGGTGCCATCCCGTAGACGTCGAGTCCGCGGTAGGAGACGCGGGTCGGCGCCTGCTCGGCGACCGAGTAGGCCGCGAGGTCGGCGGCCGTCATCGTGCCGGCCGGGGCGGGGAGGTCCGACCCCTCGGCGATCCGCGGGTTCTGGACCGTGTCGGCGATCTCGGCGGCCAGCGCGCCCTCGTAGAACGCGTCCGGCCCGTGGACGGCGATGGAGGTCAGCGTCTTCGCGAGGTCGAGGTTGCGGAAGGTGCTGCCCACCTTCGGCGCGTCCCCACCGGGGAGGAAGAGCTCGGCCGTGTCGGGGAACGCCTGGAACCGCTCGAGGTTGTCGAGCGTCTGGTTGCGGAAGGTCTCGTCCACCCGGAAGCCCTTCGCCGCGAGCGCGATCGAGGGCGCCAGCACGACGGGGAGCGGCAGGGTGCCGAAGCGGTCGACCGCGGTGTCCCAGGTCGCCACCGTGCCGGGCACGCCGACCGCGACGCCGGAGGAGACGAGGTCCGGGGTGAACGGGTACGGGGCTCCGGTCGCGGGGTCGAGGAACGCGTCCGAGGTGATGCCGGCCGGCGCTGTCTCGCGTCCGTCGATGGTGCTGACCTCGCCGGAGGCCTTGTCGAAGTAGACGAAGTACCCGCCTCCGCCGACACCGGCGCTGTAGGGCTCGCTCACGCCGAGGGCGGCGGCCGTGGCGACCGCGGCGTCAGCTGCGTTGCCGCCGCGCTTCAGCACCTCCATGCCCACGCGGCTCGCGTTCGCGTCGACGCTCGAGACCGCTCCGCCGTAGCCCACCTGCGTCGAGGGCGAGATGAGGGGTCCGCCGAGGAAGTCGCGGATCTTCTCGGGCGTGAGCCCGCTGTCCTTCAGGTATCCGGAGACGGGCCTGTCGAGAGCGGACGCCGGTGCGGCACCCGCCACTCCCACCGAGACGACCGCGACCAGCGCGATCCCGATCCTGCGGAGCACGGGTGTCGTGGCCATGGCGTTCCTCCATCGGAACTCAGTGGTGCGCGGTTGGCGATGCGGGTCCCCCCAACCTAGGGGCGGGGTGGGGGTGCGGGGTAGGGGGTGTGTGGCGGGCTCCACGATCGGTAGGCCTGCCCTTGCCGCGTGCCGGACCGGATCGTGGGGTGCCCCTGAGCGGGGCCGCTGTCTCTATCCGTCCGGCCGCCGCTCTTGACACACGAGAGAAGTAAGTGTTCGATCAGTCACATGCCTTCTCCCTCCACCCGCTCCACCGCCGAGGCGCAGCGCGAGCGGATCACCGCGGCGGCGCTCCACGTCTTCGCGCGCACCGGCTACGCCGCGACTCCGATCACCGAGGTCGCGGCCGAGGCCGGCGTCTCGCCCGCCTACGTCTTCCGCCTGTTCCCGGGCAAGCTCGGCGTCTTCGTCGCAGCGGTCGACCGCTGCTACGAGCAGGTGGCGTCCACGCTCGCGGCGGCGGGGGAGGCCTCGGACCCGGCCGACCGGCTCGAGGCGATGACCGTCGCCTACATCGACCTGATCGCCGACCGCGACCTGATCATGCTGCAGTCACAGGCGCAGAGCGCGTGCGAGGTCCCCGAGATCCGCGAGGCAGTGCGCCGCGGGATCTCCGCGGTCGTCCGAACGGTCACCGTCGTCTCCGGAGCCGACGGCCCGGCCGTGCAGCGCTTCGTCGCCTACGGGCAGCTCTGCCACCTGATCGTGCAGACCGACCTCGGCGGCGTCGACTCCGAGTGGGCCCGCATCGTCTCCGACGGCATCCGGCACCGCGACTGAGCCCGCGGTCCTCCCGCCTGCTCCTCTTCTTCCTCCCCTCCTCCTCTTCGCCACCCTCTTTCTCATGCCCGCCGTTGTGACTGTCCAGTCACTCACTACAAATTCCAGGAGCCCCTCATGTCCACCACCCTTCCCCGCACCACCACCCGCGTCGTCCTCCCCGGGATCGTCGAGCCGTCCGGACTGCTCCTCGAGCAGGCACCGGTCGAGCCTCCCGCGGCCGGCGAGCTGCTCGTCGCCGTCGAGGCCACCGGCATCTCGTTCGCCGAGCAGTCGATGCGCCGCGGCCGCTACTTCGCCCAGCCGCCGTTCCCCTTCACGCCCGGCTACGACCTCGTCGGCCGGGTCCTCGCGGTCGGCCCCGGCGGCGACGCGTCGCTCGGGGGCCGCCGTGTCGCCGCCCTCACCAAGACCGGCGGCTGGACGGGTCACGCCCGCGTCGCCGCCCGCGACTGCGTTCTCGTCCCCGACGGAGTCGCGTCGGAGGACGCCGAGGCCGTCGTGGTCAACGGAGTGACGGCGTGGCAGATGCTGCACCGCTCGGCCCGGGTCTCCCGCGGTGACACGATCCTCCTGTTCGGCGCGAACGGCGGAGTCGGCGGCCTCGTGCACCGCCTCGCCCGCCTCGAGGGGATCCGCGTGATCGGCGCCGCCTCGCCCCGCCACCACGAGGCCCTCCGAGCGGCCGGAGTGGAGCCCGTCGACTACGCCGATCCCGACCTCGCCGCTCGCGTGCGCGAGCTCGCTCCCGGCGGAGTGCAGGCCGTGTTCGACAACGTCGGCGGAGCGACGACCCGGCTGGCGTGGTCCCTGGTCGCGCCCGGCGGCACCCTCGTCGCGTACGCGATCGTCAGCGCGAGCACCGGGAGCATCTGGCCCCCGTTCCTCCGCCAGCTCGCGCGGATCCAGGCCTACCAGCTCGCCCCCAACGGCCGGCGCGCGGTCTTCTACGACCTCTGGGCGGGCCACTCGCTGCGCCCCGCGCGCTTCCGTGCGCGGCTCGAGGAGGACCTCGGCCGCGTGCTCGGACTCCTCGCCGACGGCTCGCTGACGGCCAACATCGCCGCCCGCTTCCCGCTCACGGGGATCGTCGAGGCGATGGAGCTCGCCGAGTCCCGGACGCTCGACGGCAAGGTGATCCTGCTGCCGTGAGCGGGGTGCGTCCGGGCGGAGGGTGATTCCGGTGCGGAGGCGCCCGGGCGGCGAGCAGAGGAGAATGGCGCGGTGGACACGGGACTGGTCGAGGTGCTGAAGGCGCTGGGCAATCCCACGCGGCTGCAGATCATGGAGTGGCTCCGCTCTCCCGAGGCGTCGTTCAGCGAGTTCGAGCCGATCGCCGACCGCGCCGAGTTCGGGGTCTGCGTCACGCATCTCGCCGCGAAGAGCGGTCTCGCGCAGTCGACCATCTCGTCGTACATGGGATCCCTGGAGCGCGCGGGCCTCGTCCGCTCGACGCGCGTCGGGAAGTACACCCACTACCGGAGGAGCGACGCCGACGTCGACGGGCTCCTCAAGCGGCTCGGAGCCTCGATCTAGCGACGTATCGCGAATCGTCGATATGATCGGCGGCATGACCGATGCTTCCGAGGCCGCTCCCGCTCGCCGCGCTCTGCTCGTCCACGCCCATCCCGAGGAGCGGTCCTTCTCCTCGGCGCAGGCGGACGCGGTCCTCGAGCAGCTGAGGGCCGACGGCATGGAGGTGCGCCGGCTCGACCTGTACGCCGAGGGCCGGGACCCGGTGCTGCACCGCGACCAGTTCGCGCCCGGCTCAGGCTACTTCAAGCCGCAGGCGCAGCAGATGACCGCGGTCCTCGAGAAGACGCTCGGGGAGCCCGTCACGAGCGACCTCGACGAGCTGATGCAGGCGGATCTCCTGGTGCTCTCGTTCCCCCTGTGGTGGTTCTCGATGCCGGCGATCATGAAGGGCTGGATCGACCGCGTCTTCGTGATGGGCGCGACGTTCGGAGGCGAGCACGGCGTCTTCGCCGAAGGCGGCCTGCGTGGCAGGAGCGCGATGCTCCTGCTGACGACGGGCGGCGGCGAAGCGGCCTTCGCGCCCGGCGCCGCCGACGGCTACGGCGACCTGCAGTCGTTCCTCTTCCACATCCATCGCGGGATGCTCGAGTTCGTCGGGTACGACGTCCTGCCCCCGGTGGTCACCTACGGTCCCGCCCGCCTGGACGCGGCCGGACGCGAGGAGGCCCTGCAACGGGCTCGAGCGCAGGCGTCCGCATCGACGGCCCGGCTGCGCTGCGCCTAGCCTTCGCCGCTGTGCCTCCCGGCCGCCCTCAGACCCGCGACCGGCTCGCGTGCGCGCGGGCCTTCATCCGGTTGCCGCACGTCGCCATCGAGCACCACTTGGCGGTGCCGGGGCGGCTGCGGTCGAGGAGGAAGAGGTTGCACTCGTCGTTCGCGCAGGCGCGGAGCCGCCCGGGGAACCGGGCGTTCACAGCGGACCAGGCGAGGACGGATTCCACCGCGAGTCGATCCGGCTCGGGAGCGCTCAGCTCCCACACGACGCCCTCACCGGTGACGCGCGGAGTGCGCACGGCGTGCGCGACCAGGTCCGCGAGCTCCGCGACGGCCGCGGGCGCGCCCGAGCGCACGACGGCCTGGAGCGCGTCGCGGGCGCGGCGCAGCCGCTCGAGCTCGTCCTCGGTGCCGGCTCCGCCCCACCGCCGGGCGAGCCCGCGACCGGACGTGTCGCCGAGGTCGTCCGTCGGCTGTCCGTCCACCACGGGCGCGCTGTTCAGCACCGCCAGGAGCAGCTCCTCGTCCCGATCCATCGTTCCCCGTCCTCCCGCGCCGTGCGGCCCGTTCGATCCATGCTAGCGTCCGGCTAACCAGTAAATCTGATTTGAAGGGTTAGCCATGGTCGTCGTCCATCACCGCACCGTGTCCGTCGACGGACTCGACGTCTTCTGGCGGGAGGCCGGGCCCGTCGACGCGCCCGTCCTCCTGCTGCTGCACGGGTACCCGAGCAGCTCGCACATGTTCCGCCACCTCCTCCCCGCCCTCGCCGGCCACTACCGCGTCATCGCCCCCGACCACATCGGCTTCGGACGCTCGTCCGCGCCCTCCGTCGACGACTTCGACTACACGTTCGCCGCCCTGACCGCGGTGGCCGGCCGCTTCCTCGAGACCATCGGGGTGACCCGGTACACGATCTACGTGCAGGACTACGGCGCCCCCGTCGGCTGGCGCCTCGCCCTCGCCGATCCGTCCGCGGTCGTCGCCGTGATCTCGCAGAACGGCAACGCCTACGAGGAGGGCTTCGTGCCCGGCTTCTGGGACCCGATCTGGGCCGACGCCGCCGAGCGGACCGACGAGACGCGCGACGCCCTCCGGCCGGCTCTCGGCCGGGAGGCCGTCGAGTGGCAGTACACCCACGGTGTCCCCGACTCCAGCACCGTCGACCCGGACGCCTGGGAGCACGACCTCGCGCTCCTCGCCCGCCCCGGCCAGGACGACGTGCAGCTGGCCCTCTTCCGCGACTACGCCACCAACCGCGCCCTGTACCCCGCCGTGCAGGCGTGGATCCGCGAGTCCGGAGTGCCCGTCCTCGCCGTCTGGGGCCGGAACGACGAGATCTTCGCCCCCGCCGGCGCCCAGGCGTTCCTCCGCGACGCCCCCCACGCGCGCATCGAGCTCGTCGACGGCGGGCACTTCCTGCTCGAGTCCCACCTCGACCGCGTCGTCAGCGCGATCACGGACTGGCTCGGCCGCGAGTGACGGTCCCGTGAGCCGGGCGGGCCCGCTGGTTCGGCCTCGCGGGAGCGGCCACGGATGCCTGCTCCTGCTGCCGGCAACCGCGCCGACGTCGGCGCAGCCGGGTCGCGATCCCGACCCGCTGCGCCCGGCGAGACCCTCCTGCCCGGCGCCCCTCAGCGGCTGAGGAGGGCGACGAGGTCGGTCGCGATGCGGTGCTCGACGTCGGCCGGGACGGGCTGCACGGCGGCGTCGAGGTCCGCGGTGACGACAGCGGCGAGGCTCCGGGCCTGCAGGGTCAGGCCGAGGTCCATCGCCTGGATCGGATTCCCGCCGGCCGCGGTGAGGTTGATCATCCGGCCGTTCTCGAGGCGGACGATCCGCTTGCCGTTCTTCAGGCTGATGCCCTGCCGGCGCTGTCCGTCGGCGAACTCGGTGGTCGACTCCGTGGCGGCCGCGAGGGCGTCCTCGTCGATCTCCCACGGGAAGTGGCCGACGCCGGCGATCACGGCGCCGTCGGCGAACGCGTCGATCTCCGCCGCGCCGATGACGCCGGGTGCTCCGGTAGCGGTGAAGACGAACTGCGCGTCCGAGAGGACGTCGGCGACGGGTCCGACGCGGTGGCCGCGGAGGATCGCCTGCAGCGAGCGGATCGGGTCGACGTCGGCGACGGAGACCCGCGCTCCGAGCTGCGCGAGGGTGTCGGCGACTCCGCGTCCGCACGGGCCGTAGCCGATGACCGCGGCGCGGGTGCCCGGGATCATGAGGTTCGTGGCGTTCATGAAGCCCTGGACGACGCTCTGGCCGACCCCGTACTCGTTCTCGACGATCAGCTTGAGGGGGGAGTCGTTGATGACGACGACCGGTCGCGGGAGGGTCGCGCTGTTCTCCCGCAGGCGGATGCCGCCGGTGGTGGTCTCCTCGGTGCCGCCGAGGTAGTGGTCCGGGACGCCCGAATTGATCAGGCGGAGGGTGAGGTCGGCGCCGTTGTCGAGGGTGAGATCGGGATCGTGCTCGAGCACCTCCTCGATGTTGCGGAGGTGCTCCGCCTCGCCGTCGCTCTGCTTCGTGTGGACGTGCACGCCGAGGGCGCGGAGGTCGTCGGCGACGTCGTCCTTCGTGGTTCCGGGCGAGCCCGTCAGAGCGATGTCCATCCCGGCCTCGACGAGGAGCGACACGAGCGCGGCGGTCTTGGGCTCGACGTGGAGGCAGATCGCCAGCTTCTTCCCGGAGAGCACCGGAGCAAGCTCCCGGACGGCCTGCGCGGTGAGGGGCATGTGGTCGAGAGCCCAGCGGCTCGCCGGGTGGGAGAGGGAGGAGGTCATGGCGGGTCCTGTCTGGAGTGGGTAGGTGCGTGCGTCGAGTGGGGGCGTCGTGTCGCCGGCGGCGCGGGAGTCGCGTCAGGGCGCTCGGCCCCCGGCGGGCTGCCGCCGGGGGCGGCGTCCCGCGTGCGTCGAGTGCGCGGTCCTGCACGCGACGTCCTGAGGAGGCCGATCGCCGGGGAAGGCCGCGAGGCCTCGCGCGGGGCTGATCTCCGTGCGACGGAGCCTGAGGTGCATCTCCTCACGCTGGGCCGAGGTCGGCACGGCGCGGATCGTCATCGGTGAGGACACCAGCCCAGTCTGTCGCCCCGGACGCGCCCTCGCTCGGATGATCGTGCTCGGCGGCGGCACCTCGGGAGAGGTCGACCTGTCGTCAGGTGACGTCCTGCGCGGCCCGACCAAACGCCACCGCTACCCTGACGCCATGCGCCGCAGCCTCGACGACCCTCCTCGGAATCGCGCCCGCGCCGGCTCCCCGGCCGTCGCGTCCGTCTGATGGATCGGCGACGGACGGACCGCTCGGAGCCGGTTCGCGAGGTCCGGCCCTCGAGGGCCCGGCAGAAGAACGAGTCGCGACGGCTGAGGCCCGTCGCCGTCCTCCCCGCGCTGGTCCTGCTGGCGGGGAGCGTCTGGGGAGTCGTGATCGCCGACGACCGCGGTGCCGCGCTGGCCGTCTACCTCGGGCTGTTCGGGTTCGCCACCGTGGTGGCTCTGGTGATCGTCGGAGTGCTGGCGCTCCGCAACCGGCGGTTCCTCGCCACCGCGTCCCTCCGGATCTCGGACCGGACGATCGAGTGCACGGACGCTCGAGGCAGGGTCGTGACCTTCGACCGCGCCGACCCGTCGGTGAAGGCGCTGCTCGCGTGGGTGCCCGCCGGCCCCAACAGTGAGGGGATCGATCTGCCCCCGTCGCTGATCCTGTTCCTGTCGGACGGGAGCCGGTCGCTGCGGCTCCGCGGGGCGGACTGGGAGCTCGAGGATCTGCGGGCCGTCGTCGCCGCCGTGACGACGCCGCTCTTGCCGGCGGCGCGTGGCGTGCACACCGGTGGCCGGAGCGTGTGGGCGCGCCTGACCGGAGCCGCTCGCCGGCGGGAGATCGAGGCGCCGCCCGCCCTGGAGAAGACGCTCAGCCCCTCCGAGATCAACGAGCTGATCCCCGGAACGATGAGCTTCCGCGAGACCCGTCCGCTGACGTCCGCCCTCCTGATCGGGTTCGGCTCGGTGGCTCTCGTGCTGGGCGTCGTCGTCGGGGTCGCCTTCGTGGTGGTGCCCGGGTAGCGGAGGAAGTCGGCAGCAGTGCGACAGGCCTCCGAGCGGCATCTCGCGCCGAAGGGGGAGGTGCGCTCAGGTGGGATGCGTCGGCGGAGGGAATCGCAGATGTTCCGCGAGCGGGTGCCTTCCCAGATCCGCCGAGGTGGCGCGTCAGGCAGTCAACTGCGGAGGGGGTCGTGAGCAGGGCTCAAATTCCAATGACCTTAGTGCCGAAGGCAGACAAGAGGCTTTCCCGGAACAAAGGATGCGCTCCGAGAAACTCTTCTGGACTGCGATGCTCCTTGATAATAGGAACCGACCGCGCTAAAGACCCGTGGCCTTCTACACTAAGCTCGCGTAACTCGTCGACTAAGCCGTTGCGGCTTAGTCCTGTCGGCTCGAGAGCAACATATCGCAGGCCTAATGCTATCAGCATCTTCTGCTCAAGCTCAATATTCTCACCGAGACCATGTGCGGTCATGTAGTCCAGAAAATCAAGATCGAACGTTGAAAGAAGCTCCGTGATGCTTATATCGCGAACGATGCCGTCCCAGGCAATGCTTCCTCGAACAAGAGTGCCGGTAACCCTATGCTTTCGAGCCAGTGTTATCTCTGGGATGAAGGATGCATCGCGGTCGCGGGCAATTTTGAACAAGCCATATAGTATGGACTGCGGACAGTAGATATTCAGTCGAACCTCTGCGCCGATATGCTCCGCCTCCTCAAGCCAGCTGTGGATGATTTGGGGCCAGGGGTCCGTTCCCCGAGTAACCTGGTCCACGTTCCCTAGTAATTTGAGCCACGCGGGACGATTAGCAGGAACGACTTGGTCCGAATAGTTCATCGCATATCTGCTGCGACTTCCCGACACGAGTTCGAGTAGACGCTCGCTCGGCCATACCAGCGGGTCGGCAAATACCCCCGATCCTTCTGTGACTACCAGGCTCCATGTTTCGAGTACTCCTAGTTGGTAGGGCGTGCTTATTGAGACTTCGTCGCATTCAATGATCCTAGATAGATGAGTTTGGACCAACTCTTCTTGCCAGTAGTCCTCCGGTTCGAATTCATCGATCGCGTCCTCTGAAAAATGAAGACTAATATGCTCTCGCATTGCTTGGTCAAATTTAGACAGGGCTAAGAAATTAGCGTACGGGAAAATAACGCGCTCGTCCGAGCCGGAGTAATCGAGGCTAAGTAGAATAAAATCTTCCACATCCGAGAGCAAGAGTGCATCTTTGGCCTGCTTTACGGACAGATCACGGGCTTCAGCGCTCTCGAAAAGCATTCCGAAATAGGAGGGGCATAGGTCAAGGCCGGCAGATAATTTGCTAGGGATTACAGGGTCGCAACGAAGAATAGTGCCACTACTATCCAGAATGAGCTCAAGCCCAGTAAGGTAGAAATCGGCATGGCTTTGGTATCTTGAAAAAGGAACAGCAAGTTCATGCCAGGTAGTTGAAATCAATATGCAACGTAACTGGTCTGTACGGATGCCGTGATTTTGCGCGAGAAGTGCGACATATTTTTCAAGTTCGTGCAGGGCTTGGCGAGCGGTTTGATCGGCTCGTTTCAGCTCAATGATGACAAGGTCGCCGCGTCCATCACGAGCAAGAATATCGATCGATCCAGATGCGCCATTAGTATTCCGCAAGTGATATTCGACCTTTATTAGAGACAACTCCTCGCCAACGACGTTCAGGTTTTCTGCCAATGCATCCCTGAGGCCAGCTTCTTTGGGTGTCGTGTTGCTACGTTTCAAAATTTGTGCTCCTCTGCAGTGCTTCTCAGTTGTTTCGATTTCGCGAATGGCTGATAACTTTTCGTCTCAGTGTGTCTGAATCGGCCTCGGTTTACGACAATCTCACCCCTTAGAATCGACCTCGTCCCGGTTGCAATAATTCCTGAGAATCCGGCGCGTCCGGCAATAGGACAGCGCGGAGCCTTTATCGCGGTCGCGGCGACGAACTTCGCCGCGACCGCGATTAACTCTTCGCGACCGAGGCCGCGGCTCCGAGCCTCCGAGTGACCAGCTCCTCGGGGACGTGGCGTGAAGCCAGGCCAGTCGCCGCCCCACCCAGCGCCACATCCCCCTCCGGATACGCGTCGTGCGAGAAGCGCAGCCGCACCCCCGCCGCCTCCACACGCTCGAGCACCTCGGACGTCCGCTCGTGCGCCCGCGCGTCGTCGCTGATGAACCGCGGCAGCCGGCGCAGGCGCCCGGACCAGCCGAGGAACTCCCGCCCCCACGCCGCGTCTCCGGCCACGAGCACGCGCCCCTCGACGAGCACCCCCAGGTGACCGCGTGCGTGCCCCGGCAGCGGCACCACGAGCAGCGACCCGTCGCCGAACAGGTCGAATCCGGTCAGCCCCTTGATCGTCGTCACGGGCTGCTCGTCCGCCACGATCCCGGCCTCGAACCACGGCGGCAGCAGCGCGCGGAAGATCCCCTCGCGCACGCGGTTCCGCCGCACGGAGGCGACCTGGCCCGACGACAGCACGAACGTCGCGTCCGGGAACCAGCGCACGCCGCCCACGTGGTCCGGGTGCAGGTGCGTGAGCACCACGAACTCCACATCGGCCGGGGTCAGGCCGAGAGCGAGCAGCCGCTGGTCGACGGTCTCGTCGTCCGGCACCGTCGCGGGCAGGATCCGCTCGTACAGCCGTCCGACGAGGCCCGTTCCGCGGAACGTCGGCGGGTAGCCCGTGTCCACGAGCACCCGTCGGCCGCTCGCGTGCGTGTACAGGAAGACGTTCGAGGGGAAGACGCGGCGGGGGAGCCCCTTCCCGCGGAACACCCGGGACAGCGGGAAGACGGTGCTCCCGCACGCCATCACCTGCAGCGACGACTCAGCCACGCGTCCCCCTCAGGTGCTCGCCGACCCGGCGGATGCCCTCGGCCAGCGGCACGGTCGGCTCGTAGCCGAGCTCGGTCCGCGCCCGCGAGATGTCGAGGGTCTGCGCGTAGGCGAGGGTCGCCACGGTGTAGCGGGTGAACGGCGGCTCGCGGCCGGGCAGCAGCCGGTAGACCCGCTCCAGGATCTCGGCGAGTCCGGTCAGCACGCGCAGGTCCACCCGGATGAAGCGCGGCTCCTCGCCCATCGCGGCGAAGAAGCGCTCGAGGAGGTCGCCGAGCGGAGCGGGCTCGCCGTTGGTGATGTTGTAGACGCCGCCGTCGGCCACAGGAGCGTCGGCCGCGAGCACCAGCGCGTGCGCGGCGTTCTCGACGCAGGTGATGTCGACGGGGTTCCGACCGCCGTCGAAGAGGGGGATGCCGCGGCGGCGGCTCGCGGCGACGAAGCGGGGGAGGAGGCTGGGGTCGCCGACGCCGATCAGGCCGCGGGGGCGCAGGATCACGAGCTCGGGGATCCGGCCGGCGCGGTGCGCCTCCTGCAGCAGCCGCTCCGCCTCGATCTTGCTGCGGATGTAGAGGCTCATCCGGCTGCCGGCGTCGACCTCCTCCTCCCGCACCAGGTACTGGTGGCGCCGGGCGGAGTAGATGCTCGGCGACGAGACGAAGACGAACCGGCGGATCCCGCAGCGCTCGGCCAGCGCGATCATCGACTCCGTCCCCGCGACGTTCGCGCGCTCGAACTCGCTCCACGTGCCCCACGGGCTCGAGAGCGCCGCTGCATGCACGAGCACGTCGGCCTCGACGGTCGTCGCGCCCAGCTCGGCGAGGTCGGCGCGGAGGACCGTGGCGCCCTCCTCCTCCAGCCGCGCCAGCGCCTCGGGGGCGCGACCGGTGGCGAGCACGTCGTCGCCCGCGGCCAGGAACTCGCGCACCGCGTAGCCGCCGAGGAAGCCCGTCGCCCCGGTGATCAGCACGCGGCGCCGGCGCTCATCGGACATCGACGACCTCCAGCCCGCGCTTGCGGCCCCAGTACCAGAGCAGGATCCCCAGGTACCCGAGCGCCTTGCCCTTCCGGATCGACATCAGCACGACCGCGTCCTTGTCGAGCAGCGCCTCGCTCCGCCCGATCACCTGGCAGACCTTCAGGTGCAGCTCCAGGTCCTCGTCGGTGTCGTCGATGCTCGAGCGCGGGAAGCCGTCGACCTGGAGGTACAGCGCGGCGTCGATCGCGAGGTTGCAGCCGGCGGCCATGAACATCCGGTACCGCTGGCCGCGGCGGCGGTAGAAGACGCCCGGCGCGTGCTCCATCAGGCGGATCAGCGCAGTGCCGAGCACGCCGTCGTACCAGCGGTAGACGGCCTCGTCCCGCCGCGGGGACAGGCGGCCGCCGACGAAGCGGGCGCCGCCGCGGAGGTCGGTCTTCAGGCGCGCCACCCAGTCGGCGCTCGGCAGGCAGTCGGCGTCCGTGCGGGCGACGGCCGTCGCGCCCTCGGCGATCGCGTGGCGGAAGCCGGTGTCGGAGGCGGCTCCCGTGCCCTTCTGCGCCTCGTCGATCACGGCGACCTGCCGCTCCGGGCACCGGCGGCGGAACTCCTCGATCACGGCGCGCGAGCCGTCGGTGCTGCCGTTGTCGACGAGCAGGAGGGTGAAGTCCGGATCGGTCTGGCGGGCGAGCGCGTCGAGGGCGCCGCCGAGCAGCTTCTCCTCGTCGAGGAAGGGCACGACCACCCAGAAACCGCGCGCGTCCATCCGTCCCCCGCTCCGGGACCATGGTGTCGGCGGGGGCCCGTGCCGTCAAACCGCGCCGAACAGTGCGCGCGGAGGTGCAGAGGCGCGCTATACAGGGATTCGCTCCGCACGTCCCGGGGCAGGAAGGGGCCCACGTGCCCGACCTCCTCCCGCTCCGCGTCCTCGGCACGGGCGAAGCGCTGCCCGAGCGGATCGTCACGACCGCCGAGGTCGCCGCGCTCTGCGGCCTGCCCGCCGACGAGGCCGAGCGCCGCTCCGGCGTGCGCACCCGCCACTGGGTCACCGACGACGAGGACCCGCTGGAGCTCGGCTTGCTCGCCGCCCGCCGGGCGCTCGCGGCGGCCGGGCTCGACACGGTCGACGTGGTGCTCAACGCCTCGGGCACTCAGCTGCAGGCGATCCCGGACGGAGGCGCGCTGCTCACGGCGGGACTCGGCCTGGACGACGTCTCGGCGTACAGCGTCGGCGCCACCTGCCTGTCGTTCCTCTTCGCTCTGCAGGAGGCGGGGTTCCTCCTCGCCACGGGTCGCGCGGACACCGTGCTCATCGTCTCGACGGACTGCGGCAGCCGCGGCATCGACCCGGGCCAGCCCGAGAGCGCCCTGCTCTTCGGCGACGCGGCCGCCGCCGTCGTGATCGGCCGCGCCGAGACTCCGGGCCAGGGCCTGGTCACCACGCACTTCCGCACCCGCCCGAGCGGTGTGCGCCACGCGGAGCTGCGCGGCTTCGGCTCGCGCATCCGCATCGAGGAGGCGCCCGACCGGCTCGCCGACTTCCGCTTCGACATGCAGGGCAAGGCGCTGCTCGTCGACGCGCTGCGGCACTTCCCGGCGTTCCTCGAGGAGGTGCGGCCGGGCCTCTCGAGCGGGCTCCCCGGCATCGACCGGGTGGTCCCGCACCAGACCAGCGCGGCCGGGCTCGAGGGCATGGCCCGCCTCTGGGGTCGCGACCGGATGACGATCACGCTCGGCGAGGTCGGCAACACGATCGGCAGCGCGATCCCGCTGGCCCTGCACCGCTCGCGCGTGCAGCCGGGGGAGTCGGTGCTGCTGGTGGGCACGGGCGCCGGCACCCACTACGGCGCGGTGGTCCTGCAGGCGTGAGAGGCAGCGGCGCCTAACCGAGGAGCGAGAGGGCCGAGAGCCCGAGGAACGGCGCCATCACCACGAGGCAGACCGCGGCGGAGCGACCGAACCCGTGGGAGGAGTCCCGCCCGCCGACCAGACGGGCGAGCAGCCCCGTGACCAGCGGCGGGAGCAGGAACAGCAGCAGCCACGGAGCCAGGACCTCCGCGCCCGGCGCCGTCCAGTCGGGCTGGTCGTCGCGGTCGAGCGGAGGGAGCCGCACGAGGAGGAACGCGGCCGTGAGGACGATCGCGGGGAGGACCGACAGGCAGGTGAGCGTGATCGCGGTGAACCTCGCCCCGTCGTCCCGGGAGTACCGGCCGCGGCCGGGGTCGGGCGCGGGCCCCCGATCGGTGTCCTCGTCCCAGCCCGGACTGCTGAATCGGATGCGTCCCATCAGGCGATCATGCCGTTCCGGAGCGGGATCGCGGCCCGGCCGACGGAACCTCCGTCATCCCCGCCGCTCGACGAGCGCCCGCAGCGCGTCGCGGACGAACCGGGCGCCGGCGACTCCGCCGTAGTGCGCCGAGAACCGCTCGTCGTCGACGTACATCTCGCCGAGCCCGAGCAGGTAATCGTCGCTCGGGCCGCCGGTCGCGTCGCGGGGCGTGCCCGGCACCTCGGCGAGCCAGGCGCGGTGCCGCTCGGCCAGCGCGAGCGCCTCCTCCCCGGTCGGATCCGCCCCGCTCGCCGCCGCGGCGGTCCACGCATCGGCGAGGTCCGCCTGCCGCCGCTGCCACTGCTCGCGGTCCTCCGCGCTCATCGAGCGCCACCAGCGGTCGCCGACGGCGTACGCCGGGGCACCCCAGCGGCGCTCCACCTCCTCGCGGTGCTCCGCGTGGTCGAACCCGTCGAACATCTCCTCGGCCATCGGCCCGTTCCCTTCTCTCATCGTGGTGATCGTCCCGGTGACCGCCCGGATGCGGCGGTCGAGCCGTCGGCGCTCCTCCTGGAGCACGTCGAGGTGCCGCTCGAGAGCGGCCACCGGCTCCGCGTCGCGCCGCAGGATCCGCCCGATCTCGGGCAGCCCGAGACCGAGGTCGCGCAGCAGCAGGATCCGCTGCAGCGTCACGAGCGCGGCGGCGTCGTAGTAGCGGTAGCCGCTCGCGCCCACCCGGCTCGGCGGCAGCAGCCCCTCGGCCCCGTAGTGCCGCAGCGTCCGGCTGGTCGTGCCGGCCAGCCGCGCCACCTCGTGCACGGTCCACTCCTGCTCCACAGCGCCCTCCGTCTCCGCGTCGCCGGGGACTCCGGCGGCGATGGAAGCGACGGTACGGGTTGACGCAACGTCAAGGTCAAGCGGCGGGACGGATCCGCTAGCGGGCGTCGATCCTGCGCGTTCCCACCCGGAGGACGAGCTCGGTCACCGGCACCGCGGCGATCGAGCAGCAGGCGGCGGGCACCACGGTCAGCAGCGCGACGACGGCGTCCGTCCCGTCGCCCGCCTCGGTCCACGCGGCGATCGAGACCACGATCCAGGCGATCGCGAGGATGCAGACCGTGGAGGCCGACCAGAGGACCGGCCAGGGCGCGCGACCCCGTCCCGCGGAGTAGGGGAGCCCGCCGACGGCCGCCGTCACGGCGGTCGCCAGGAGTGCTCGAGCGAGCGGGAGGAGCAGCTCGCCGGGGTCCCGGCCGGTGTCGAGGGAGGACAGGGCGAACAGGACCGAGGTCGTCGCGAGCGAGAGGACCCCGGCGACGGCGACGAGCGTCAGCAGGGTCCGGACCGCGACGCTCACCGGTCGCCTCCGGCGAGGAACGCGCCGCGCTCCTCCAGCAGCCGCCGCAGGTGCCGGTCGAGCACCAGCCGCTCCGCGATCCGCCCGAGGACGCCGAGCGGGGCGGAGTACTCGAGCCGGTCGATCATCACGGAGCCGGAGCCGGAGCCGGAGCCGGAGCCGGAGCCGGAGCCGGAGTCGGAGCCGTCGGGCTCGAAGCGGTGCTCGTGCCGGAAGGTCGCGAAGGGACCGCGGGTCTGCTCGTCGACGAAGGAGTGCGGGGCGTCGAGCGCGGTGACGGCGCTGGTCAGCCGGAGCGGGACGCCGAAGTGCCGGGCGCTCCAGGTCACGTGCTCGCCGAGCCCGATCAGCCCGGTGGTCGTCCCGGACACCGCGCGCTCGCGAGCGCCGGCCTGCGAGCGCATGTGCAGATCGATGTCGCGCGCCCGGTCGAACATCTCGGCGGCCGGGCGGGCGGAGCGGGTCACGACCTGGAGGAGCACGGTGTCGATCCTGCCCGCCGCGCCTGCAGCCGGCCACGGACGCGCCGGTCCGCCCGCCTCACCAGCTCGTCACCACGGTCCGCGTGATCACCCAGCCCTCGTCGCGGCGGACGAGGCGGCTCGTCAGCTGGAGCCGCCAGGTCGCGTGCAGGCGGCCGATGGTCGCCTCGGTGATGGTGCGGGAGGTGAGCACCGGGTGCGCGGCGCCGCCCGAGAGGGCGCTCTCGACGTGGTCGATCTCGTGGTACTCCTTGCGCGCCTCGTCGATGTCGGCGAGCCACTCCTCCCGCGACTGCACCAGGCCGGTCGGGTGCTCGATCACGAAGCGCTCGTCGAGCAGCGCCTCGAGCGCGGGCAGGTCCACCAGCTCCAGCGCGTCGAAGAGGGCGGCGTGCACCGCGGTCGGGCCGTCGTCCTCCCGCTCGTCGCCCGTGCCGGCGGTCCCGTCGCCGCTCATGCCGGCGGTCCCGTCGTCGCGCGGCGGACGAGCTGCGTCGGCAGCTGCACGTGCAGCGAGCGCGGCTCGCGCCCGGCCATCAGGGCGATCAGCATCTCGGCGGCGGTCGCTCCGAGCGTCTGCATCGGCTGGCGGACGGTGGTCAGCGGCGGATCGAAGCGCGCGGCCTCGGGCACGTCGTCGAAGCCGATCACCGACAGGTCGTGGGGCACGGCGAGGCCCAGGTGCGCGGCGGTCTCGATGATCGCCAGCGCTGAGACGTCGTTGGCGGCGAAGACCGCGGTCGGGCGGTCGGGCAGCGACAGGAGCGAGGAGGCGGGCCGCCGGGCGGTGTCGCGGTGGTAGTTGCCCACCCGCAGCAGGCGCTCGTCGAAGGCGATGCCGGCCTCCGCCAGCGCCGCCCGGTAGCCGGCCTCGCGCAGCCTCGCCGAGCGCAGGTCGCCGCGGCCCGCGACGAAGCCGATGCGGCGGTGCCCGAGGGCGACGAGGTGGCGGGTGGCGAGCAGGGCGCCGCCGAAGTTGTCGGACTCGACGGTCGGCAGGTCGGCGCGGCCGGTGTGCGGGTCCACGGCGACGAGCGGGATCTCGGAGGGGGCGCTCACCACGCTCGGCGTGACCATGATCGCCCCGTCGATGAGGGTGCCGCTGAGCCGGCTGAGCGAGCGCCGCTCCCAGCCCTCCTGCTCGCCCTCGTGGGAGCCGGAGTAGGCGAGCAGGTCGAACCGCGACTCCGCCAGCACCGACCCCACGCCCTTCAGGATCTCGGCGCTGAACGGCTCGAACCCCGCGACGAGCACGCCGATCACGCCCGTGCGCCGGGAGCGCATGCTGCTCGCCACCAGGCTCGACTCGTAGCCGAGCTCGCGCACGACCTCCAGCACGCGGGTGGCGGTGGACGGGGCGATGCCGTAGCGGCCGTTCACGGCCTTGGACACCGTCGCCACCGAGACGCCGGCGGCAGCGGCGACGTCGTGGATGGTCGGTCGGGTGGTCATGTGGCCGACTGTAACCCGTGCTTCGAAAACCATTTCGAAAACGTTTGACCACTTTCGCAAGCACTGCGGACACTGACTCCACCCGCGAAGGCGGGAACCCCCACGGCGCCGGTGCACCAGGCGGCGCCCTCGATGAAGAGAACGGTTGGACGATGAAGTTCAGGAAGATCGCAGTGGCGACAGCAGCCCTGTTCGGCACGGTCGCGGCCCTCACCGGCTGCTCGGCCCAGGACTCGGGATCGAGCGACGGCACCGTCGCGATGACCCTCTGGCAGAACTCGACCACGGGCCCCGGCCAGGAGTTCTGGGACAAGACGATCGCGGACTTCGAGGCCGCGAACCCCGGAGTGACCATCGAGTCGCAGGCCATCCAGAACGAGGATCTCGACGGCAAGCTCCAGACGGCGCTCAACTCGGGCGACGCCCCCGACGTCTTCCTCCAGCGCGGAGGCGGCAAGCTCGCCGCCATGGTCGCGGGCGGACAGCTGAAGGACCTCACCGACGGCATCTCGGACCAGGCGCGCAGCGAGATCCCCGAGGGCTCGTTCTCGGCGAACACGCTCGACGACAAGGTCTGGGCGATGCCGGTCGCCGTCCTCCCGGGCGGCCTGTTCTACAGCCAGGACCTCTTCACGGCGGCGGGCGTCACCGAGACCCCGAAGACCATCGACGAGCTCGACTCCGCGATCACCAAGATCAAGGGCAGCGGAGCCCAGGCCGTCGCGCTCGGCGCGAAGGACGCCTGGCCCGCCGCGCACTGGTACTACTTCTTCGCGCTCCGCGAGTGCAGCGCCGACACCATGGCCGAGGCGGCCGACACCAAGGACTTCTCGGACGACTGCTGGGTCCGCGCGGGCGAGGACCTGCAGGACTTCTCGGCCACCGAGCCGTTCAACGAGGGCTTCCTCACCACCGCCGCCCAGCAGGGCGCGGGCAGCTCGGCCGGACTCCTCGCCAACCACCAGGCGTCGATGGAGCTCATGGGCGCGTGGAACCCCGGCGTGATCGCCTCCCTCACCCCCGACGAGAAGCCGCTGCCCGACCTGGGCTGGTTCCCGTTCCCCGAGATCGACGGCGGCGACGGCGAGGCCGGCGCGATCATGGGCGGCGTCGACGGCTACTCCTGCTCCGCGGGCGCTCCCGACGAGTGCGTCGACTTCCTCAACTACCTGGCCACCTCCGACGTGCAGAAGGAGTACTACGCGGCCTTCAACGCGCCCCCGGTGAACACCGTGGCGCAGGAGGCGGTCACCGAGCCGTACCTGCAGCAGATCCTCGAGGCCTACAACTCGGCCCCGTACGTCTCGCAGTGGCTCGACACCGTCTACGGCCTCAACGTCGGCAACGCGCTGAACGTCGGAGTCGTCGACCTGCTGGCCGGCAAGAGCGACCCCGAGCAGCTGGTCGAGGCCGTCAACGCCGCCGCGGCGAAGGCCTAGCCACCATGGCACTCCGCGAGAGCCCGCTCCTCGGAGTGGATGAGCCCCGCGGGACCGCGCGCACCGGAGGCGTCACCTCGACGCCTCCGGTGCGCCGCCGCCGCCGCAGCGTGGGCTGGGCTGGGCGCTTCGAGATCGCGCTCCTGGTCGGCCCGGCGCTGATCGTCTTCCTCGCCTTCGTGATCTTCCCGGTCGTGATGGCGGCCTACTACGGCTTCTTCAGCTGGCAGGGCTACGGAGTGCCGACGGACTTCGTCGGCTTCCGCAACTACCTGACGATCCTGCAGGACCCCACCTTCCACGACGCCCTCGCGCACAACGGCATCATCGTGGTGCTCTCGCTCGTGCTCCAGGGGCCGGTCGCGATCCTCCTGGGGCTGCTGCTGAACCGCAAGCTGCGCGGGCAGTCGATCATCCGCGTCCTGATCTTCGTGCCGTACGTGATCTCGGAGGTCGTCGTCGGCACCGGCTGGAGCCTGATGCTCCAGACCAGCGGCGCGGTCAACGGCCTGCTCGAGAAGGTCGGCCTCGGCGCGCTGAAGCAGGACTGGCTCTCGGATCCGGCGATCGCGATCTGGACGCTGATGCTGATCATCACGTGGAAGTACATCGGCTTCGCCGTGATCCTCTTCCTCGCGGGTCTGCAGGGCATCCCCGAGGAGCTGTCCGAGGCCGCGGCCATCGACGGCGCCTCCTACTGGCAGGTGCAGCGGCGGATCACCCTGCCCCTGCTCGCGCCGACCCTGCGGATCTGGGCGTTCCTGTCGATCATCGGCGCACTGCAGCTGTTCGACCTCGTCTACATCATCTGGGGCCAGTACGTGTCCTCGACCGCGGGCACCTCGACCATGGCGATCTACCTGGTCACCAACGGCCGCAACGCCGGCAACTACGGGTACGGGAACGCCGTCGCGGTGGTCCTGTTCCTGATCTCGCTCGTGGTGGCGCTGCTCTACCAGCGCTTCGTGCTCCGGCGCGACACGGCGGGCGCACTGACGGGAGACAAGCGATGACCGGCACGACGATGACGGCCCCGCCGATCACTCCGGAGACCCCTCGGCCTCTCGCGGTGAAGCAGCGCCGGCAGCCCCTGGGCCGCGGCACCACGATCGCCTACGTCGTGGCGATCGTCGTGATCGCGCTGATGCTCGCCCCGGTGGCGTACATCATCCTCGGCGGCTTCCGCACGAACGCGCAGATCACCACCGACCCGGCGGGCCTGCCCTCGCCGTGGAACGTGCAGAACTACCTCGACGTGATCACCGGCGGCGTCTTCTGGCAGGAGGTCGGCAACTCCACCATCGCCGGCCTCGCGACGACGCTCGGCGTGGTCGTGCTCGGCCTGATGGCGAGCTACGTCCTGGCCCGCTACGACTTCACCGGGCGCGGCGTGTTCTACGCGCTCTTCGCCGCCGGCCTGATGTTCCCGATGACCGTGGCGATCACTCCTCTCTACCTGGTGATCAAGAGCCTCGGCCTGATGAACTCGCTCGCCGGAGTGGTGCTGCCGCAGATCGCGTTCGGCCTGCCGACCACGATCATCATCCTGGTGCCGTTCCTCCGCGCGATCCCGGACGAGATCCAGGAGGCGGCCTTCATCGACGGCTGCAGCCGGATCGGCTTCTTCTTCCGGATGGTCGTGCGCCTGGCGATGCCCGGCGTGATCACCACGGGGATCCTCGCGTTCATCGCGAGCTGGAACAGCTACCTGCTGCCCCTGTTCATCCTCAACAACGAGTCCACCTTCACGCTCCCGCTCGGAGTCCAGGCGTTCTCGTCGCAGTACTCGGTCGACACGGCGAAGGTGCTCGCCTTCGTGTCGCTGTCGATGATCCCGGCGCTGATCTTCTTCAGCGTCTTCGAGCGCCGCATCGTCGGCGGGCTGACGGGGGCGGTGAAGGGATGAGCGGATCGCTCCGCCCGTCCGCCGCGTCCCCCGTCCCGCCCGCACCCGTCGCCCCACCCGCAGAGAGGGTCGCACCGTGACCGCACCGCACGCACCAGAGGATCCCCAGGCCCCGTCCGCCCGCACCACCGAGCTGCTGGGCCGGATGACGCTGGAGGAGAAGCTCTCCCAGCTGGTCGGCTACTGGGTCGACCAGGGCGGCGAGGTCGTCGCCCCGCTCGCCGGAGAGATGGCCACCTCGACCGGGTACGCCGAGGCGACCCGCGAGGGGATCGGCCAGCTGACCCGCGTCTACGGCACGCGCCCCGTCGATCCGCTCGAGCGCGCCCGCTGGCTGTGGGCGGAGCAGCGCCGACTCGTCGAGGAGACGCGGCTGGGCATCCCGGCGATCGTCCACGAGGAGTGCCTGACCGGGCTCGCCGCCTGGCAGGCCGCGACGTTCCCGACTCCGCTCGCCTGGGGCGCCTCCTTCGACCCGGAGCTCGTGGCCGAGCTCGGCGCCGTGATCGGCGGTTCGATGCGCGAGCTCGGGATCCACCAGGGCCTGGCGCCCGTGCTCGACGTGATCCGCGACCCCCGCTGGGGCCGGGTCGACGAGTGCATCGCCGAGGACCCGTACGTCGTCGGCACGATCGGCACCGCGTACGTGCAGGGGCTGCAGTCCACCGGCGTCGACGCGACGCTGAAGCACTTCATCGGCTACTCCGCCTCCCGCGGCGGCCGCAACCACGCGCCGGTGCACGCCGGACCGCGCGAGATCGCGGACGTGCTGCTGCCGCCGTTCGAGATGGCGATCCGCGACGGGGGCGCCCGCTCGGTGATGAACTCCTACGCCGAGATCGACGGGGACCCGGTCGGAGCGACGCCCGCTTACCTCACGGGCGTGCTGCGCGAGCGCTGGGGCTTCGACGGCGTGGTCGTCGCCGACTACTTCTCGGTCGCGTTCCTCCACCTCATGCACGCGGTCGCCGCCGATCTGGGCGAGGCGGCCGAGCTGGCGCTCGCCGCGGGGATCGACGTGGAGCTGCCCACGGGCGACGCGTTCCTCGCTCCGCTGGCCGCGCGGATCCGGGCCGGGGAGGCCGACGAGGCGCTCGTCGACCGGGCCGTGCTGCGGGTGCTCGCGCAGAAGGAGCGGCTCGGACTGCTCGACGCGCGCTTCGACGACGCCCCCGAGTCGATCGACCTCGACTCGCCGGCCCACCGCGACATCGCCCGCCGCCTGGCCGAGGAGTCGGTGGTGCTGCTCGCCAACGACGGCGTCCTGCCGCTCGCTGCGCCGCGCCGCCTCGCGCTGATCGGTCCCAACACCGACAGCGCGCCCGCGCTCATGGGCTGCTACTCCTTCGCCAACCACGTGCTGGCGCACCACCCGGGCGTGCCGCTGGGCTTCGAGATCCCGACGGTCGCGGACGCGCTGGCCGGCGAGTTCGGCTCGGCCGAGCTGCTGCTCGCCGAGGGCTGCTCGGTCGAGGGCGACGACGCCTCCGGGATCGCCGAGGCGGTCCGGGCGGCCGCCGACTCCGAGGTGGCGATCGTGGTCGTCGGCGATCGGGCGGGCCTGTTCGGCCGCGGCACGGTCGGCGAGGGCAACGACGTCGAGAGCCTCGAGCTCCCGGGCCGCCAGCGCGAGCTGGTCGAGGCCGTCGTGGCGACGGGGACCCCGGTCGTGCTCGTGCTGCTGACCGGCCGCCCCTACGCCGTGGGCTGGGCGCTCGACGGGCCGTCGGCTCCCGCCGCCGTGCTGCAGGCGTTCTTCCCGGGGGAGGAGGGCGCCGGCGCGATCGCGGGCGTCGTCTCGGGACGGGTCGACCCCTCCGGCCACCTGCCGGTCTCGCTGCCGCGCTCCGCCGGAGCGCAGCCGTTCTCGTACCTGCACCCGATCCTCGGCGGGCCGTCGGACGTGACCTCCGCCGACAGCACGCCGGTGCGGCCGTTCGGCCACGGCCTCTCGTACACGGCCTTCGCCCGGACGGAGCTGGCGGTCGACGAGTCCGCCCCGACGGACGGCTCCTTCACGGCGACCGTGCGCGTGCGCAACACGGGCGAGCGGGCGGGCACCGACCTGGTGCAGCTGTACGCCCGCGACGTGTTCGCGAGCGTGACCCGGCCGGTGGCGCAGCTGCTCGGCTACGCGCGGGTCGCGCTCGAGCCCGGCGAGGAGGCGGAGGTCCGCTTCGAGGTCCCGGCCGCGCGCCTGGCCTTCACCGGACGCGAGGCCGTGCGGATCGTCGAGCCCGGCCGCGTCGAGCTGTGGGTGGGCCCGGACTGCGCGACGCGCGAGACGGAGGCGGCGCTCGAGCTGGTCGGCCCGGCCGCCGCTGTCGACGCCTCCTCGCAGCGCCTCGTCGGCACGCGGGTCCAGCGGGCGGGAGCGGGCGTCCCGGCCTGACCCGTGCACAACGCTGGAAGGATCGCTCCGGCGGGCCGTGGATCCGCGGATCCCGGTGCCCGCGGGGCGATCCTTCCTGCGGTCTGAGCACGGCGCGGCTCCGGTACCGCTCTGGCGCGGCTCGGACGGGCGCGGCAGGCTGGGGGGATGAGCGACGACGCGAAGCAGACCCTCCTCCGCTACCTGCAGGAGGGGCGCGACGCCCTGCTGCAGAAGCTCGACGGGCTCGACGAGTACGACGTGCGGCGGCCGCTGGTTTCGACGGGCACGAACCTGCTCGGCCTGGTGAAGCACGTGGCGGGCACCGAGGCGGGCTACCTCGGCGCCGTGTTCGGGCGGCCGTTCCCGGAGCCGATGCCGTGGATGGAGGACGAGTCGGAGCCGAACTCGGACATGTGGGCGACGGCCGACGAGTCCCTGGCCGACGTCGTCGCGCTGTACCGCCGCGTATGGGCCCACTCCGACGCGACGGTCGCGGCCCTCCCGCTCGACGCTCCCGGGCAGGTCCCCTGGTGGACGAACCGCGACGTGACGCTGCACCGGATCCTCGTCCACATCACCGCGGAGACGCACCGGCACGCGGGCCACGCCGACATCGTCCGCGAGCTGGTCGACGGGCGGGTCGGGCTCCGGACGCCCGGCGACAACCTCCCGCCGGTGCCGGAGGAGTGGTGGCCGGAGTACCGGGAGCGCCTCGAGTCGCTGGCGCGCGCCGTCCGCGACCGGGGCTGACGTGCCGGCGTCCGTCGGCACCGCGGTCACGCCTGCGCGCGCGGCGACTCTGCTCGACGAGCTCGATCCCGCGACGGAGGAGGCGCTCGACGCGGCCCTGGGCGGTCGCGGTCGGGGCCGGGCCGCCCTGCAGCGGCGCCGCGACGGCGCGTCGCCGGAGGAGCGGAGGCAGCGGGCCGCGCTCGAGCGCCGGGCGTTCAGCGCGGAGGCGGACCCCGCGGCGCTCGAGGAGCTGGCACTGCTGCGGGCGCAGCGCCGCGAGCGGGAGGAGGCGCTCGACGCCGCGGTCGCGGGACTGGCCGCGTCCGTCGGGCCCGCAGCGGCCCAGGGCCGGATCGGCCGCGAGACGGCGAGCGACCGGACCGGTGGGGACGAGACCGGCGAGACCACCGGAGGCGACGACGCCGACTCCCGCACCTCCGCCACGCCCCGCCCGCGCCGCCGCCTCGGGGTGATCGCCGCCCTCGTCGCCGTGCTCGGGCTCGCCGCCCTCGGCACGGCCGCCTCCGTCGCGCTGGCCCCTCGCCCGTCGCTGGAGGTCTTCACCGAGCCCTGGGCCGTCCCCGACGACGTCGCCACGCGCCCGCTGTCGACCCTCGCGAGCCTCCGCGTCTTCCACTGGGGGCCGACGCGCTACCTGGGCAGCATCGCCGGAGTCGACTACTTCGCCACCCTCAGCCTCGACTCCTTCTCGGCCGCGGAGCTCGCCGACGAGTCCGTCTGCCTCTACGGGCTCGCGCGTTCCGACGGCGACGTCGTCGTCACGGACTGCGCGGCGACCGCCGACTTCGTCGCGAGCGGCATGACCCTCTCGCCCGACGACTACCAGGGCGACTCCGGTGCCGCCCGCGTCGACGCCCGCTCCACCAGCGGCATCGGCACCAGCACCCGCTCGCCCAGCGCGCCGCTCAGCAGCAGCTCGACCGCCCGGCGGCCCATCTCCTCGTGCGGCAGCGCCACGGTCGTCAGCCCGGGGCGGAGGTAGGCGGCCAGCTCGTCGTCGTCGAACGACACCACGGCGACGTCGCCGGGGATCGAGAGCCCCGCCTCCGCGACCGCCTGGTAGGCCGCCTCACTCCGAGCGGCTTCGGGCACGACGGCGCGGGCGGACAGGTCGCCTTCGCCGACCCGGACGCGGGAGTCGGCTTCGCGTTCCTCACCAACCGGATGGAGGGGGTCGGCGACGTGCGCGCGACCCGCGTCGTCGAGGCGCTCGCGACCGCGCTGCGACTGCCCGTTCCGCGCGGACTCTGACCCCTCCGCCCCACCCCCGTCAAGGGGTGGGGCGCCCGGTCGGCGCCGTCCTAGCGTCGGGGACGGGCCGACCGGAGGGGCGGTCCGGGATCCAGGGGAGGGCGAGATGCAGAAGCTGTACTACGCGAGCGGATTCGTGCTGCTGGGCGACGAGGTGTGCTCGGCGGTCGTCGAGTACGCGCAGGCGCTGGCGAACGTGGGGAAGTCGGACCTGGTCGTGGTGCCGTCGCTCTCGGACGAGGGGCTGCGAGGCGAGACCCGTCTCCTGGTCGGACCGGCCAGCCAGCTCTTCACCAGCCCGGCGCTCGACCGCGGCGTCGACCTCGACGACCCGGAGGCGGTGGAGTCGATGCGCGAGAAGACCCGACGGCTCCAGCCCGCGCGGCCGACCGTGCAGCCGCGCGGCGAGGGCGACGACAGCGAGGACGACGGCGGGACCGACTACCTCTGACGCCTCAGGTGTCGAGCGTGGTGCTGGGGCGCTCGCCGAAGCGGTGGGCGTACGAGGCCGAGAACCGGCCGAGGTGCGCGAAGCCCCAGCGCCGTGCGACCTCGCTGACGCTGACGACTCTGGACTCGCCCGCCCGCAGCTCCTTCTGCACGCCGTCCAGCCGGATCCGCCGCAGGTAGTCGACCGCGGTGAAGCCGAACTCGCGCCGGAACTCGGTCTGCAGCGTCCGCAGGCCGATGCCCGCCGCGTCGGCGATCTGCTCGGTCCGGAGCGGCTCGTGGGCGTGCTCGTACATGTACTCGATAGCCTGGCGGAGGCGCCCCGAGCGGGGTACTCGGAGGTCGCCGGGGGTGTCCAGCGTCGAGTGCGGGAAGGTCTCGAGCAGGGCGACGGCGACCGCGCGGTCGGCCTCGCGGCGCAGCAGCGGCGAGCTGTCGGCGTCGTAGATCACCCGGGCGACCGTCGCGACGGTCGCCGACCAGCGCCGCAGCGCCGCGCCCTCGGGCCGTGAGGTCGTGTCGAAGAGGAGGGGGCCGCGGGTGCCCTCGACCTCCTCCGCGATGCCCTCGAGGTACGCGCCGTCGAAGTGGATGAGGTTCTGGCGGTAGTCGTGGAACTCGAACCGGCTGGGACGGTTGTTGACGAAGATCGCCGGCTGCCCGAATCCGAGGGTCACCGCGTCGCCGTCGAGATCGGTGACGCCCGCGCCGGCGGTCAGCCACGAGACGACGTACTCGCCCTCGGTCTGGATCGAGCCCTGCACGGAGCCGGCGAACTGGCTGCCGCGGAGCGTCACGTCGCCGTCGCCGACGGAGGTGTAGCGGTACGAGAAGTCCTCGCCGGGCTCGACGACGAAGCGGTGCCCGTTGTACGACTGCTCGAAGAGGGCCCGCGCCTGCTCGATGTCACGCCCGCCGATGTCGGAGCGCATGACCTCGTCCTTCTCGTTCATCCCGATCAGGGTCGCACGAGGAGCGCTCCTCGCCGCGTGCCCCGAACGGGGAATTCGTTAAGCGGATAAACCAGTCGCGGGTCCGGCGGCGCGGGTCATGGCCTGGACGGTCGCCGCGTGGAACTGCGTGAGCAGCACCACGGTGTGCCGCGCTCCGGCTTCCACGGCGAGCGAGAAGGTGGCGCCCGCCGGAGTGGCCCGCCAGGAGCGGATGTCGCGGGTGCCGACGCGGGTCGAGTCGCCGGTGCCGGCGCTCCGCAGCACCAGGGAGTCGGGCAGCACGCAGAGCGCGCCCGTCACACCGTCGACAGTGGAGGAGCACTCGAAGCCCGCGTCGTCGTGCACCGCACCGGCGAGCTCGACGAAGTCGGTGACCTCCATCGGCTCGTCGTCGTCGCGCCTGGACACGGCGCGCTCAGGCAGCGTGCGTGAGCCCGGAGGACTCGGGCTGCTGCGCCGGCTCGGTGACGATCCGCAGGCCCCGGCCGCTGTTGGCCTCCTCCATCAGTGCGCGCACCCAGGTGGCGTTGATCGCCGGCATGCGGCTTCCGTGGAACGAGAACTGGAGAGGGATGGTCGGGTGCAGCCAGAGCGTCTGGCGTCCGGTGCCGTGCGCGCTCGAGGCGTCGAGCTGGAAGGCGAACGCCTCGTCGCGACGGAACTTGTTGATCATGACGATCTGGAGGTGCGCGAGCGCGCGGTCGTCGATCTCGTGCGAGGTGGGGGGAGTGCCGTAGAGGAGAGCGCCCATGGTGCGTGCCGCCGTTCTGTGCTGTGTCGCGGGTGCCGACCGCGACTGTGAGGTGCCCCGGCGAGTGCCGCCGGGAGGGGGAGTGCGAGATGGTGGGGGGTGTTCGTGGGGAGCAGGACCCGGGGTGTGCTGTGCCGCCGAGTCGAGTGTCCGGAGTGTCGAGCCGGGGGTGCCGGGCTCCGGGATGTCGAGTCCGGATGCCGTCGCGCCGAGCCGTCGATCCCCGCTGACGCCTGCTCTGCAGGCCCGTGGAGTCGGGCGGTCGGGCCGTCCCTCCGGCTGTTCTCCGAAAGTACGCCCCTCGTTCGGAGGGCACGTGCCGCTATCCGTAATGCGAAGCAGTGGCCCCGGCCGCCGGGCGGACTCCCAGCCGGGCGACTCCGGGGCTCAGTTGCGGGGTGCCGCCGGTGGGCGGTGCGGCTGCGTCGAGACGGCGCGCTCGTGCGCGAGACGCCGCCTCGGCGGTGGTGTCCCGGCGAGACGGCGGTGTCTCGGCGTGTGCGGGAGGAGGAGGGTGCGCTCCTGCGCGAGTCGTCGCGCCACCGCTCCGGCGGGGGTGCCGAAGCTCAGAAGGCGTAGCGGACGCGGCAGTAGGGGAGGCGCTCGGCGAGGAGGGCGCGGAAGCGGTCGAGGGCGGCGCGCTTGAGGTCGCGTCGGTAGCGGATGTTGACGGCGCCGTTCTCGGAGACCTTCTGCTCCTGGCGTCCCGGCTGCCAGAGCAGCGACTCCGCCTTCGGGTGCCAGCCGAGGTTCACCTCGTGCAGGCCCTCGTTGTGGGTGAGGAGGATCACCTCGGCCGCGAGCTGCGCCTTCGCCCGCGGGTGGAGGGCGGCGTCGAGCTGGTCGAAGAGCTCGGTCCAGTCCTGCTGCCAGGTCTCGGTGAGGATCACCGGCGAGAAGTTGACGTGCACCTCGTAGCCGGCGTCGACGAAGTCGTTGATCGCCGCGATCCGCTCGGCCATCGGCGAGGTGCGGATGTCGGTGACCTTCGCTGTCTCGGCGGGCATCAGCGAGAAGCGGATGCGCGTGCGCCCGAGCGGGTCCCACTCGAGGAGCTCGCGGTTGACGTACTTGGTCGCGAAGGACGCCTTGGCGGTGGGCGACATCCGGAACAGCTCGCAGAGGTCGCGGACGTTCTCGCTCAGCAGCGCGTCGACGGAGCAGTCGCTGTTCTCGCCGATGTCGTAGACCCAGGCCTCCAGGTCGCACTGGTTCGCCTCGGCCTTGGGGCCCTGCTTGGCGATGTGCCGGGCGAGGTGGCGCTGGATCTGCTCGATGTTCGTGAAGAGCGTGATCGGGTTGCTGTAGCCCTTCCTCCGCGGCACGTAGCAGTAGACGCACGCCATGGCGCAGCCGTTGGCGGTGGAGGGGGCGATGAAGTCGGCCGAGCGGCCGTTCGGGCGCGTGACGAGCGACTTCTTCACCCCGAGCACGAGCGCCTCCGTCTTGATGCGCACCCAGCGCGCGACGTTCGCCTCGTCGCCGTGCACCTCCGGGATCAGCCAGTGCGACTCGACGGGAACGATCTCGGCGCCCGGCCATCGCGCCACGACCTCCTGCCCGCGGGGCAGCTCGAGCGCGGCCGGCTCGGCGTAGATCCGCCGGATGTCGAGCAGGCGCCGCTCGCGGACCGGCGCGGACGCGGGGTTCGGAGCGGTGTCGGACATGAGTCCGTTCTACCGGCGACCACCGACATCCGCTGGGGCGGGGCCGTTGCCCGGCGCGCAGGTCCTCCGCCCGCATGCGGGCACCGTTCCGCCGCTCCCTCAGGATGGAGGCATGCCCTCCTCCGCCGACCGCTTCCGCCGCGCCGCCGTCGAGCTCGCGCAGACCTCCGAGCAGCAGGTCGAGTGGGCGCTCGCCGTCGCGGAGGATGCGCGCCTCCTCGCCCTGATCGACGAGCTGCCCGCGCAGCACCGGCAGCCGTCCCTGCTCTTCTCGGTCGCGCGGCTGCTCGGCGTGCCCGACGTCGACGGCGCCGGATTCGCCGCGTGGCTCCGGAGCGAGTGGGCGCGGGTGGCGCCGGTGGCGGCGGAGCGGAGGACGCAGACCAACGAGGCGCTGCGGTGCGCGCCCCTGGTCGCGGCGCTGGAGCGGATCACGGAGCCCGGTGAGCCGGTGGCGCTCGTCGAGATCGGCGCCTCCGCAGGGCTCTGCCTGGCGCCGGAGCGGTACTCCTACGCCGTCACGGCGAGCGACGGCGAGACGCGGCTCGGGTCGGGCGCGCCTCTGCTGCGGTGCGCAGTGAGCGGAGGCGAGGCGCCGGGGCGGCTGCCGGTCGTCGCGTGGCGCCGGGGGCTCGACCTGGCGCCGCTCGACGTCCGCTCGCCCGAGGACGTCGCCTGGTTGGAGGCACTGCTCCCGCCCGACCGCCCGGAGCGGACCGCGCGGCTCCGCTCGGCCGTGGAGACTCTGCAGGACGACCCTCCCACGATCGTCGCGGGCGATGCGGCCGCCGAGCTGCCCGCCCTGCTCGACGCGGTGCCGCCGGGTCTGCGGACGGTCGTCGTCTCGCTCGGGACCCTGGTCTACCTGCCATGGGCCGCGCGCGAGAGCGTCCTGGCGACGGTCGCCGATCGCGGCGCGAGCCTGGTGACGCTCGAGGCGGAGGCGCTGCTCCCGCACCTCGTCGCCGCGCGCGGGGACCGCACGGCTCCCGAGCCGACCCCGTTCCTGCTCGCCGCCGACGGCGTCCCGCTCGCGAGCGCGGCCGCCCACGGCGGCACCCTCTCCTGGCTGGCCTGAGCCGCGCTCCCGCGCCGGGTGCGGGGTGACCGGAGCCCGGGGAGGTGCCCGGTGCCCGGTGCCCGGTGCCCGCTCCGTCCCGATCCTCCGCCCACTGTTCAAGAGTCGTCGCACTCGGCGTCGACTGCGACGACTCCTGGACTCTCGCGGAGGAGCGAGCGTCGAAGCCCGAAGCCCGAAGCCCGAAGCCCAACGCGCAGCGACCAGCGCTCTGAGCTCAGGCGCTCGGCCCGATCGTCCGCCCACTGTTCAAGAGTTGTCGCACTCGGCGTCGAGTGCGACAACTCCTGGACTCTCGCGGAGGGGAGGACGGCCGAGCGCAGGACTCAGAGCTCAGAGCCAGAGCTCAGAGCGTCCAGCGTCCAGCGCCCAGCGCTCCAGCGCCCTACAGTCCGTCGACGACGAGCTGCGTCGCGCGCGGGACGTACGAGGTGTTCGTCGTCGGGTCCCAGCCCACGAGCGCGACCGCGTCGCCGCCGACGCGCGCGGTGATGCCCACGAGCGAGAACGGCTTGCCGCCCACGGCTCCGGACACCTTCCAGCCGAGCGTCTCGTCGGCGCCGGTCAGCGTCTGCTCGGTGCGCTCGACGGTCGTCTCGACCGGCACGCCCTGCATGGCGAAGAGCGTCGAGCCGGAGGCGCAGCGCGTGGTCGCGTCGGTGGCGCTCGCGAGGAGCGAGGCGGCCGCGTCGGCGGTGCCGGTGCTCGACACGACGGCGGTCATGGAGCGGTCGGCGCTGGTGCCGTACGAGAGTCCGGCGGCGGGCTGCGCGGTGTCCCAGCCCAGGCCGAACGGCGAGAGGCAGCTCGCGTCGGTCGCGGTGAGGCCGGGGTAGATCGAGTCGAGCATCTCCTGGATGCTCGCGTACTCGCCGGGCACGAACTGCACGCCGGTCAGCACGGCGGCCACCTGCTCGCCGGTCTTCTGAGCGGTGTCGGCGGCAGGGGCGGCGGCCGTCGCGGTGGCGGACGGGGCGGCCGACGACGAGGGGAGCGTCGGAGTGAACGGGCGGAGGGTCGACCCGCTCGTCGCGGTCCCCGCGCAGCCCGAGAGGGCGAGCAGCAGCGCGCCTCCGATCAGAGTCGTGCGCAGCAGTGCCTTGGACATCATGTCTCCCCCTTCGCCCGCCGGCGCCGCACCGGGGCGCCTGAGGCTAGCAGAGCCCCGCGTCCCGGAGGCGGCCCGGCGCCGCCCGCAGGACGGTGGCGACCCGCTGGTACCCGCAGACCGGAGGCGGTCCGGCAGCGCGTGCGGATCGGAGTCGGCCCGGCCCCGCCCGCACAACGGAGGCCGGAACCGCGAACCCATGCCTCCGAGGCCGTTCCCGCCGCCTCCGCTCCGCACCTCAGATCTCCGTGTGCCCGAGCTCGGCTCCCGCGAGCAGGCGGATCTCCGGCTCGGCGATGCCCTCCAGCTCCAGCACCACGACGCGGTTGCGGCCGGCGCGGGTGACCGGCGAGGGGACGATCAGCGTCCGCTGCGGTCCGCGACGCCAGTAGCGTCCGAGGAGGAAGCCGTTCACCCAGACCAGGCCCTTGCCCCAGTGCAGCGTGTCCACGTACAGGTCGGCCTGCTCGTCGAGGTCGAACGAGCCGGAGGCGAGCTGCGGTCCGGCCGAGAACGCCGGTGCCGCGACGGCCAGGTCGGGGAGGCACTCCAGCGCGAGGGCACGCGCCGCCCAGCCGGTCAGCGGGGCGCCGTCGAGCGTCACGCCTCCGATCAGGCCCTTGTGCTCGCCGATGCGCGTGCCGTAGTTCACCCGGCCCTGGTTCTCGACCAGGATCGCGAGCTCGCCGCGTCCGCTCGGCAGAGTCAGCGCCCGCTCGTGGTGGTCGCGCGCCAGCACGCCCACCGGCACGCCGTCCAGCAGCACCCAGGCGCGGTCGCGCACCTCCTCGCCCACCACGAGGCGGGCCGGAGCGGAGGAGCCGTCGAGCGTCGTCGTGAAGAGCACGAAGCCGTCGTCGTGGCCGAGGTCGTCGAAGCTGGCCATCGCGTCGAGGTGCGCGGCCGGTCCGAACGCCTGGCCGAGGCCGAGCAGCGCCGGGCCGGGGACGAGCGGAGCGGTCAGGGCGGGGGCCGGCGGGCGCACCGCGGGCACCTCCTCCGGCACCGGCGCATAGCGCGCGATGACGTCGCGGAACGCCCAGAACTTCGCGGTCGGGTCGCCGCCCTCGTCGAGCGGGGCGTCGTAGTCGTAGCTCGTCGTGATCGCGGCGTAGCGGCCCTTGTCGTTCGCGCCGCTGGTCAGGCCGAAGTTGGTGCCGCCGTGGAACATGTAGATGTTGACCGAGCCGCCGGCCGCGAGCAGCGTGTCGAGCTCCTGGGCGGAGGCGTCGGCGTCCGTCGTGTGGTGCTGGGTGCCCCAGTCGTCGAACCAGCCGCACCAGAACTCCATGCACATCAGCGGCCCGGTGGGCTGGAACTCGCGCAGCGTCGCGAGGCGCTCCGTGGTCCGCGAGCCGAACGAGCCGGTGAGGTGCAGGCCCGGCAGGCTGCCGTCGGCGAGCATCTGCGGAGTGGGCTGGTCGATGGTGGTCAGCGGCACTGTGATGCCGGAGTCGCGGGTCACCCGCACGAGCTCGGCCAGGTACTCCTTGTCGGAGCCGTACGCGCCGTACTCGTTCTCGATCTGCACGAGGACCACGGGCCCGCCGGCATCGATCTGGCGCGGGGCCACGATCGAGTACACGCGGCGCAGGTAGTCGCTGACCGCGGCGAGGTAGTTCGGCTCCGAGCGGCGCACGCCCACCTCGGGGTCGCGGAAGAGCCAGGCCGGAAGGGCGCCGTTGTCCCACTCCGCGCAGATGTAGGGGCCGGGGCGCACGATCGCGTGCAGGCCCTCGGCGGCGATCAGGTCGAGGAAGCGGCCCAGGTCGAGCCCGGCGTCCTCGCGCCACTCGCCGCGGCGCGGCTCGTGCGCGTTCCAGGCGACGTAGGTCTCGATGGTGTTCAGGCCCATCAGGCGGGCCTTGCGGATCCGGTCGGCCCAGAGGTCCGGGTGGATGCGGAAGTAGTGCAGCGCCCCCGACAGGATGCGGTGCGGGCGGCCGTCGAGCTCGAAGTCGACGGTGCCGATGGCGAAGCGGCTCTCGGGAGCGGTGGTCATCTGGATCCCCCTCAGGATCGGTGCCCGGAGTGTCCGAGCGTGAGAACGACGCGGGGCCGACCGGAGCGATCCGGCCGGCCCCGCGTCGAGCAGTGGTGCTACTCCGAGACGGTGAAGCCCTGCGCGTTGCCGTACTGGACGAGCTTGCTCTGCCAGTCGGCGAGGCCCTGGTCGAGGCTGGTGCCGTTGGCGTACGCCTGGCCGACGGTGTCGCCGAAGACGCTGTTCGCGTAGACCTGGTAGGGCAGGTACGACCAGCCGGAGCGGACGTCCTTCGAGGCCTGGGTCAGCACCTCGTTGATCTTCTGGCCGCCGAAGTACTCCGACTCCTGACCGGTGAAGTCCGAGCTGTCGAGGTCGGCCGTGGTCGACGGGAATCCGCCGCTCTGCAGGAAGACGTCGACCGAGGCCTGGTCGCTGTTCAGCCAGCGCAGGAACGCGGCGGCCAGCGCCGGGTTCTCGCTCTGCTTGGTGACGGACTGGCCGCCACCGCCGTTCTCGGCGCTGACGGCGGTGCCGTCGTAGGTCGGGATCGGCGCGACGGCCCAGTCGCCGGAGGCGTCGGGGACGCTGGACTCCAGCACGCCGGGCATCCAGGCGCCGGTCACCAGCGAGGCGATGGAGCCGTCGGCGAGGCCCTTGTACCACTCGTCGCCCCAGGCGGGGGTGTCCGAGAGCAGCTTCTTCTCGACGAGCTGGTTCCAGACGCCGGTCCACTTGGCGGTGCCCTCGTCGGCGAGGTCGATCTTCACGTCCGTGCCGTCGGTGGTGAACGGCTCGCCGCCCGCCTGCCAGATCATGCTGGTCGCGAAGCCGGCGTCGCCGGTGTCGGCGGTGATGTACTTCGACGGGTCGGCGGTGTGCAGCTTCTCGGCCGCGGCGACGTACTCGTCCCAGGTGGCGGGGACGGCGATGCCGTACTGGTCGAAGACGGTCTTGTTGTAGAACAGCGCCATGGGGCCCGAGTCCTGCGGGAGTCCGACGAGCTTGCCGTCGATGTTGACGCTGCCCCAGGTGGAGGCGGAGTACTTGTCCTCGAGGTCGCCCATGCCGTACTGCGACAGGTCGAGGAGCGAGTCCGACAGCGCGAACTGCGGCATGGCGTAGTACTCGATCTGGACGACGTCGGGGGCGCCCGAGCCGGCCTTGATCGCGTTCTCGAGCTTGGTGTACTCGTCCTTGTTGGTGCCGGCGTTGACGAGCTCGACGTCGACCTTCGGGTAGGCCTTCTCGAACGCGGCGACCTGCGCCTCGGCGCTGGGGGTCCAGCTCCAGTACGTGATCTTGCCACCGGCCTCGAGGGCGGAGTCGAGGTCGGCGGCGGAGCCGGCGCTCGTGGTCGTGCCGCCACCTGAGGTGGACGAGCAGGCCGCGAGGGAGCCGGCGGCCAGGGCCGCGACGGCCGCGACCGTCAGGGTCCGCCTGAGGGCGGAACGGGCGATCTTCATGGTGGTGTTTCCCTTCACTTCTTCGTGCTGCGGGTGCTGTGGACGGGGCAGGACGCTCCGGCCGGGGGATGGGTAGGGGGAGGGCTCAGCCCTTGACGCTGCCGGCGCTCAGACCGGACTGCCAGAAGCGCTGGAGTCCGAGGAAGGCGACGACGATGGGGATGATCGTGAGGAGCGAGCCCGTGATCACGAGGTTGTAGATCGGCTGCGCGCTGACGCCGGTGGCCTGCGCGTTCCACTGGTTGAGGCCGACGGTGAGCGGGTACCAGGTGGGGTCGCTCAGCATGATCAGCGGGAGGAAGTAGTTGTTCCAGGTCGCGACGACCGAGAACAGCAGCACGGTCACGATGCCGGGGGCGAGGAGGCGGATGGAGATGGTGAAGAAGGTGCGGAACTCGCCCGCCCCGTCCATCCGCGCCGCTTCGAGCAGCTCGGTGGGCACCGACTCCACCGCGTAGACCCACACCAGGTACAGGCCGAACGGGCTGATCAGCGAGGGGATGATGATCGCCCACGGGGTGTTGGTCAGGCCGAGCTGGCTGAACATGAGGAACGTCGGGACGGCGAGGGCCGTGCCGGGGACCGCGATCGCTCCGAGCACCACGGCGAAGACCGCCTTGCGGCCCGTGAAGCGGAACTTCGCGAGGCCGTAGCCGGCGAGCGTGGCCAGGAGCGTCGCTCCTCCGGCGCCGACGACGACGTAGAGCAGGGTGTTGCCGAGCCAGCGGAGGAAGATCCCGTCGCGGTAGCTGAGGGTGTCGGCGATGTTCTGGAAGAAGACGAAGTCGCCGTCGAACCAGAGGCCGAAGCTCGAGAGCAGGCCGGCCTGCGTCTTCGTCGCGTTGATGACCAGCCAGGCCAGCGGCACGAGGCTGTAGAGGATGAAGACCGACATCAGCAGGGTGAAGGCGATCGACTTCTTGGGCTGCACCGAGGAGCCGCGGCGGGCGGCCGGGCGCTTCGGGGCGCGGGCGGGCGTCCGGGGAGCGGTCGCGAGGGCCATCAGTTCTCCTTCCGCGCGCCGCGGAGCTGCACGACGTAGGCGATCACCGCGGTGATCACGCCCATGACGATGGCGACCGTGGCCGACGCGTTGTACTGCTGACCGGCGAAGGACAGGTTGTAGGCGTACATGTTCGGGGTGAAGTAGGTGGTGATGATGTTCGGCGCCAGCGTCCGGAGGATGTTCGGCTCGTTGAACAGCTGGAAGCTGCCGATGATCGAGAAGATCGTGGCGATGACGATCGCGCCGCGCAGGGCGGGCAGCTTGATCGAGCGGATGACGCGCATCGGGCCGGCGCCGTCGATCTCGGCCGCCTCGTAGAGCTCGCCGGGGATCGTCTTCAGCGCGGAGTAGAAGATGAGCATGTTGTAGCCCACGAACTCCCACGTGACGATGTTGCCGATCGAGGCGAGGATCCAGTCGCGCGAGAAGGGCTGGACGACGTCGGAGCCGAGCAGGTCGTTGACGTTCGCGGCCAGGCCGAAGTTGTCGCCGTAGATGAAGCCCCACATCAGCACCGCGACGACCGCGGGGACGGCGTAGGGGAGGAAGACCACGATGCGGAAGAAGCCGGTGCCGTGGAGGCGGCCGCTGTCGATCGCGAGGGCCGCGACGAGGGCCAGCACGAGCATCACGGGGACCTGCACGACGAGGAACAGCAGGACGCGGCCGAAGCCCTCCCAGAAGTTCGGGTCGGTGAAGATCGCGGCGTAGTTCGCGAAGCCGACGAAGGAGTTACCGCCCACCAGCTGCTCGCGGAAGAGGCTGAGGTAGATGGAGTAGACGACCGGGGCGATGAAGACCAGGAGGAAGACGACGAGGAAGGGGGCGACGAACGCCAGGCCCTTCCACTCGCTCTTCGCCCGCGACTTCGGGGCCGCGAGGGGGGACGCCGGAGGGGCGACCTCGCTCAGCGGGACGGGGGGAGACGTCGTCGTCATGGGATTCCGTTCGGGGAGTAGTGCGGGCCCGTCATGTTCACGTCAACATGGCAGAGCGTCACCGTAGCATGTCCACGTCGCCACCCGCGACTGTTCCTGCGTCACGGTTCGGCGCACGATGCACCACGGCTGACGGGCGGCGCGCTATAAAGGGAAGCCCATGTCACTCGAGACCGACCGCCCGTCCCCGTCCACCCGGCCGCGACGCGGCGTCTCGATGGCCGACGTGGCCCGGCGCGCGAACGTCTCGGGCCAGACGGTCTCGCGGGTGTCGAACGGCAAGCAGAACGTCGACGGCGAGACGCGCGAGCGGGTCCTCGAGGCGATGCGGGCCCTCGGCTACCGGCCCAACAGCGCGGCGCGGGCCCTGCGGACGGGCCGCTTCCACAGCATCGGCGTGATCATGTTCACGCTGTCCTCGTTCGGCAACATGCGCACCCTCGACGCCATCGCGATCGCGGCCGCCGACGCGGGCTACTCGATCACCCTCATCCCCGTCTCCCACCCCACCCAGGGCGAGGTGTCGGTCGCGTTCCACCGGCTGAGCGAGGAAGCGGTCGACGGCGTCATCATCATCGTCGAGGCGCACCTGCTCGACGAGGCCGACATCGTCCTCCCGCCGGAACTGCCCGTGGTGGTCGTCGACTCCGCCGGCGGCGAGAAGTACCCGGTGGTCGACACCGACCAGATGTCGGGCGCCCGCCAGGCCGTCGAGCACTTGCTCGGACTCGGCCACCGCACCGTGCACCACATCGCCGGTCCCGACCGCTCCTACTCCGCCGAGCGCCGCCACGAGGCGTGGGAGTCGACCCTGATCGAGCGCGGCGCCCCGGTGCCGGAGGTGCTGGTCGGCGACTGGTCCACCGACTCCGGCTACCGCCTCGGCAAGCGGCTCGCCGCCGATCCGGAGGTCACCGCGATCTTCGCCGCCAACGACCAGATGGCGCTCGGCGTGCTGCGCGCCCTGCACGAGGCCGGACGCGCCGTGCCCGGCGAGGTGAGCGTCGCGGGCTTCGACGACATGCAGGAGTCGGCGAGCTTCTGGCCGCCTCTCACGACGGTGCGCCAGTTCTTCGGGGACACGGGCCGCCGCTCGGTCGACATCCTCCTGCGCGAGCTCGAGTCGGGCGAGCGCACCGGCGTCTCGCTCGTGCCGACCCGCCTCATCGTCCGCGAGAGCACCGGCCCGGCCCCCGCCGCCTCCTGACGCTTCCGCGGAGCCCGCCCCGCCGAGCCCTCCCGCCCTTCACGCTGATCGAGGAGCCGGCCCCGCCGGCGTACCGAGATCCCCTGCACCGGACCCCCTCTGCCGCACCCACGCCCCTCCCCGTGCCCGCTCGACCGCGGAGCTCGCGATACTGTGAGCCCTCTCACCCCGGACCTCCAAGGAGACGCACATGTCGGTCGGCCTGCTCGCGGTTGTCGATGACATCCTCACCGCCGCCCTGAAGGCGAGCGCCAAGACGGCGGGCGTCGTGATCGACGACGCGGCCGTCACTCCGCAGTACGTGCAGGGCCTCACGCCCGCGCGGGAGCTGCCGGTGGTCGGGCGGATCGCGCTGGGGAGCCTGTTCAACAAGTTCGTCATCATCATCCCGCTGGCGCTGCTGCTCTCGGCGTTCGCGCCGCAGGTGCTGCCGTACCTGCTCATCCTCGGCGGCGCGTTCCTCTGCTTCGAGGGGGCGGAGAAGGTGCTCGAGTGGTTCGGCGTCTCGCACGGCGGCCACGAGACGGAGGCGCGCGACGAGAAGAAGCTCGTCTTCGGCGCCATCCGCACCGACCTCATCCTGAGCACCGAGATCATGCTGATCGCGCTCGACGGCCTCGACCCCGACTTCGGGATCTGGCCCACGCTCGGCGCGCTCCTGGTCGTCGGGCTCGGGATGACCGTGCTCGTCTACGGCGCCGTCGCGCTGCTCGTGAAGATCGACGACGTGGGCCTGCGCCTGATGAAGAACGCGGCCCGCGGCGTGCGGCGCACCGGGGCGAGGATCGTCGCGTCGATGCCGGTCGTGTTCCGCGCGATCAGCATCATCGGGACGCTCGCCATGCTCTGGGTCGGCGGGCACCTCGTCGTCGCGAACCTCGCCGAGACGGTGTGGCACGGTCCGTACGACCTCGTGCACGTCGTCACCCACGCGGTCGAGGGCGCGGGCCCGGTCGTCATCTGGCTGGCCGACACCTTCGTCTCGATGATCTTCGGCCTCGTGCTGGGTCTGGTCATCGCCGCCGTCGTGATGGGCGTCTCGCGCCTGCGCACCCGCGACGAGGCGGCCGCGGGGCACTGAGCGGCGTCTCGATGCGCCGCGTGCCGCGGCCGGTCGACCGGCATGGGGGTGCGCGGTCGCTCCACCGGCGCGGAGGTGTGCGGCTGCCCGACCGGCACGGATCCATGCTGATCGAGTAGCCCGCGCCGCGGGCGCATCGGGATCCCGCGACGTGCCGCCCCCGCAGCGCCGCTCCCGATGAACGACGGACCGCCCCCGTCCCCGGAGGGGCGGAGGCGGTCCGTGTCGGAGGGGGCGTCAGCAGCTGCGGGCCGCGTACGCTCCCGTCGCCACCGAGGTGACCTGCTCACCGTCGACCTTGCCCGTCGCGGTGACGGTGGCCTGGCCGGCCGGCACCGAGGCCGCGCGCGTGGTGAACGCGGCGCTGCCGCTCGCGCCGGGCGCGACTCCGGTGACCTGCTTCGACCCGGAGGGCGTCGCGATGGTCATCGAGACCGGCACGCCGGACTCGTTCTTCGCCGCGACGGTGAGCGTCACCTTGCCGGCGATGCAGCGGGTGGTCGCCGTGACCGCGACCGCGAGGGCGGCGGGCGCCTTCAGGGTCACCGTCACCGTCGTGGTCGAGGTGACGGAGCCGTCGGCCGCGCGGACCGCGATGGTCGCGACTCCGCCGTTCGCCGTCGTCGGCTGGGTGATCCGCACGGTGGCCGCCGAGTCGGTCGCCACTGCTCCGATCACCGGCATCGCCGTGCCCTCGACGGTGACCGCGTAGGAGGTGCGGGCCGGGTCGAACCCGGCGATGCCCGCTCCTCCGACGCGCAGGGCGCCCAGCGTGGCGACCGCGGCGGGCGAGGCGACCGACTCGTAGAGCTTGGTCTCGGCCACGATCAGGTGCGTGTTGTCGTAGGCGTTCATCACGACGCGGAAGGCCTTGGCCGTGACGGGCGCGAACGACGCGACCAGGGTCGGAGCCGTTCCGCCGGCCGGCGACGCGAGGGCCACGGCCGACTCGTAGCCGGGGACCGCGGTCCAGGTCGTGCTGTCAGCGGCCTGGTACTGCAGCTGGTAGGTCTGCGCCCAGCTGGTGCCGCCGTCGGCCAGGAACTGCACCGACACCTTCTCGACCTGGTGGGTCGAGGGGAAGGTGTAGGTCAGCGAGCTCTGCGCGGCCTTGGTGCCGTTGGTCCAGTTCGACCAGCCCTTGTCGCCGTCCACGCCGTTGCGGGTGCGCTCCGGTCCGTAGCCCGACTCCGACGACGACGCGGTCGCGACGATGCCGGCGTCCGGGTTGAAGTTGCGGAGCGTGCCCGTGGTGACGAGCACCGTGAGCGTGGCGGGGAGCGTCGCGCCGTCGGCGGTCGCCGTTCCCGAGACCGTCACCTGCCCGGCCCGGGCGAGGGAGGCGGTGGTGAGCGGCGTCCAGTCCCAGACGACCGGCACCGGGAAGGTGCTGGCCGAGGCGCCCACGCGGGCGGGGACCGTCGTCGGGGCCGAGGCCTTCACTCCGGCGACCGAGGCGCCCGCGGCGGCCGTGACCGACACGGGGTCGGTCGCGGTCAGTCCGCCGACGTCGACGAGCGCGGTGACCGTGATCGTCTGGCCGTAGAGGTCGGTCGCGGTGCCGGGCACCTCGACGCGGCCGGTCGCGCCGTACGCCGAGTCGGCGGGGCGCTGCCAGGTGACGGCGAGCGGTGCGCCGGCTCCCCAGGAGTACTGCGGGGTGATGCTCGCGGGCAGGGTCGGAGCGACGCCCGCGGTGGTGCGGACGGCGATCGTCTGGCCGGCGGTCGGGGCGAGGTCGCGGAGGGACCACGACTGGTTCGCTCCGCCGTTGGAGGTGTAGACGCCGACCGACGCGTTGTCGGCGCTGGAGCCGCCGTTCACGTCGAGCGACTGGGCGATCGACTCGTTGACGAGCGAGAAGTTCACGCCGTCGGTGGTGTTGACGATCCAGCGGGTCGCGGCGGTCGTCTTCGCCGTGTCGACGGACAGCGAGCGCAGGTCGGTGCCGGCGGTCGTGGCTCCGAGCACGCGTCCGTCGCCGTTGACGAGGACGACGCGGCGGGTGGCCTCGCGCTCGCCGGCGGCGACCTCGCGGACCGTCCAGGTCTGCTTGGCGGCCGTGGCGGAGTCGGTGGCGAGGCCGGTGATCGTGGTCGCGGCGCCCGAGGGGTTGCCGGTCAGGGCCTTGCCGCTCTGGGTGCCGACCAGCTGGTAGCGGTGGCCGTCGCGCAGGGCGGGGGCGGAGTCGGCGACTCCCGAGACTCCGTCGATCGAGAAGCTCGTGACCGACTTGGCGGGCACGGTGATCGTGGCGGTGCGGGAGATGCGGTCGACGCTCACCGGCGTCTTGGCGACCAGGGCGTTGCTCGTGGGAGCGGCGGCCGAGGAGGCCTTCGTGGTGACGTACGGGGTGACCGTCGCGGTGTCGGCGATGGTGCCGAAGCGGGAGAGGTCGAGCACGACGGTCTTCTCGGTCGCGGTGCTGTTGGTGTGCACGACGGTCGCGCCCGAGCCGTCGCCGCGGACGGCGGCGGTGGAGGAGCTGTCGTTGGAGGGCATCAGGTGGTCGCCCTCGTGGATGAACTTGGTGAAGTTCCGGATGGTGTTGAACTTCGAGTTCGTCTCGACGCCGCAGACCGGGGCCTTGGTGGAGTCGCCACCGGCGTCGGCGACGCGGCGGACCGACTTCCAGACCTCGGTCCCGTTCTCCTGGTACGGCTTGCAGTCCAGGTCGATGTAGACGGAGCCCCAGTTGAGGTTCTCGCCCTTGGGCTTGGGCTGCTGCATGTTGTAGTAGTCCTCGACGGGCTGCCAGAGCACCCACGCCTTCGGCTCGAGCTCGCGCAGGTCGTCGTTGATGCGGCCGGCGATGCCGAGGCCGTTCTCCATGTTGGTGGGGTCGAAGCCGGTGACCCAGTTGCCCTCGATCTCGCTCATCCACAGGTCGGTGTCGGCCTGCTTCGCGAGGTCGCGGACCTTGAGGCGGCCCGAGGTGCCGTAGGTGTGGACGTTCATCCGGTCGACCTCGGCGCGGATCGCGGCGGAGTAGGCGGCCCAGTTCGTGGCGAAGATGTCGGGGTTGGTCTCGTCCATCGCGGCGAGGCCGGCGTCGGTGGTCGAAGCGTCCAGCGCGGCGGTGACGTCGGGGATCAGACCCGCCTGGCGCGTCGGGCCGACGTGCATGCCCTCCTGGCGTCCGCCGGTCGGGACGCCGTTGGAGAGCTGGGTGCTCCAGTAGTTCGTGTTCGGCTCGTTGAAGGGGTCGAGCGTGTCGAACTCGATGCCGTACTCGTCCTCCATGTGCTCGGTGACCTTCACGAGGTACTTCGCGAACTGCTCCTCGGCGGCGGGCTTCAGCTGCTCGCTGTTGCCGTCGAAGCCGCCCGTCACGTAGCCGCTCTCGGTCATGAAGTACGGGGCGGAGTTGGAGAACGCCTCCCAGTGCGAGATCTGCTTCTCCTCGGCGAGCCTCTCGACCCACCAGCGCTGCGTCTCGTCGGCGGTCCAGTCGTAGGAGGCGGGGTCGTCCGCGTTCCACTTCGCCAGGAGCGCGTCGCGGTCGGCGAGCTTCGTGGAGGTGCCGCCGTAGGTCGACGCGTCGCCGGCCGGGTTCGGCTTCCACCAGCCCTCGACGGCGCCGCCCGGGCGGAGGTAGTCCTTCACATCGGAGGCGTTGCCGCCGCCGATGTTGTAGCGGGCGATGTTGAGGTCGAGGCCGCTGTCGCCGAAGACCTTCTGGTAGAGGTCCTCGCGGAGGGCCTCGGGATAATCGCCGGTCGCGTTCGCGAACCAGACGAGGCTGGTGCCCCAGCCCTCGAACGCCTCACCGGCGGCGGCGGGGTTCGGCGTGATGCGGAACGCGTCCGCGGCCTGAGCGGGGGCCGCTGCGGCGGGGATCGCCAGCAGTGCTCCTGTGGCCAGGGCGGCGCTCGTGGCGAGCGCGGCGACCCTTCTGAAGGACATCGACATTGATGCGGTCTCTCTTTCGCCATCGAAATGCGGGCATGTTCACGTGAACGCGCCCTGACGGCCGACTGTACATGTTCACGTCAACAATCGGAAGGTGCTCAGGGACGCGCGGGGCCCGCAGCGTCGAGAAGCCAGGAGTCGTCGCAGTCGGCGCCGAGTGCGACGACTCCTGGAGGGTCGTGGGCATGCGGAGGCGTGCGGCCGCGCGCCACGCCACCCCCGCGCTCAGACGCGGTGCGTCGTCTCCGGGAAGGCCTCGGGCTCGCACTGGATGGTCGCGTGGTCGATGCCGTGGCGCTCGCGGAGGACGGCGAGCACCCGCGAGAGCGCGGTGCGGTAGTCGGCGTCGGGGGCGACGACCACGTGGCCGGTGGCGCTCTCCATGCCCGAGGTGATCGTCCACACGTGCAGGTCGTGCAGCGCGAGCACGCCGGGGACGGCGCAGACGTCGCGCTCGAGCGCTGCGAGGTCGACGTGCGCGGGCGCCGACTCCATCAGGATCCCCAGCGCCTGCCGCGTCAGCGACCAGGTGCGGGGAAGGATCAGCAGCCCGATCAGCACGCCGACGATCGGATCCGCCCACGCCCAGCCGGTGGTGAGCAGCACGATCGCCGCGACGATCACGCCGATCGAGCCGAGCGCGTCGCCGAGCACCTCGAGGGAGGCTCCGCGGAGGGTGATGCTCTCCTTCGCCCCGGCCGACAGCAGGCGCAGGCTCACGAGGTTGACCGCCAGGCCCACGAGGGCGGTGATCAGGAGGGGGCCGCCGGGCACCGCGGGCGGCTCGGCGAAGCGGCGGACGGCCTCGACGATCACGAACGCGGCGACCGCGAACAGAAGCAGGCCGTTGGCGAGGGCGGCCAGCACTTCGAGGCGGTAGGAGCCGTAGGTGCGGCCCTTCGCGGCGGGGCGGGCGGCGAGCGAGATCGCGGCGATCGACATCCCGAGGGCCAGCACGTCGGTGCCCATGTGCGCGGCGTCCGAGAGCAGCGCGAGCGAGCCCGTCGCGACTCCGACCGCGAACTCGACGACCATGAACGCCGCGGTCAGCACGAAGGCGGCCACGAGCGGACGCCGGTGCCGTGCGGCGGCGGAGCCGGCCGGAACGCCGTGAGAGTGGCCCATCGGCTCCTCCGATCCCTGTTCGTATAAACAGTCTTGCATGCGTCCGGAGGCGAGCGCGAGGGCCCTCAGCCGACCAGCGGGTCCAGCGCCTCGCCGAGGTAGGGCGCCAGGGTCCGGGCGTAGGACTCGGTGAGGTGCCCGAGGTCGCGGTACACCTTCACTCCGCCGATCACGAGGGGGCAGCCGCGGTCGTCGCAGAACCAGCGGGTGAGGTCGACGGCGGCGGCGCCCGGCCAGTCCTCGGCGGCGGCGGCCATCAGCTCGCGGTCGGCGAAGGCCTCGTCGAGCGGCACGCTGCAGTCGGCCGCGGAGCCCGGCTCCTCGGCGCAGGCCAGCAGGGAGAGCGAGGGCAGCACCGGATTGTCGCGGATCGCGACCACCGTGGATCCGCGGGCGATCAGCGGCGCCCACGACTCGTGGAACCCGTCGATGCCGGCCTGCTCGTCGGGGGTGCCGGACGCGTCGACGAACACGGACTTCTTCGCGGAGTAGGCGGTGACGACGAGCGCGTACGGCTCCTGGCCCGCGAGCTCCTTTTGCAGCTTCTCGTTCCAGACGTCGCAGGAGCGGCGGGAGGAGGCGGAGTCGTCGCGCCGCTCCGCGGTCGAGAAGACGCAGCCCGTCTTGTAGTAGGTGTGCAGATCCCAGCCGCGCTCCTCCGCGACGCCGCGCAGCGCCGGGAAGAACGACGCCGCGTGCGAGTTGCCGATGAGCAGCACGCGGAGGCCGGCGGGATCGCCGAAGCGGCACTCCTTGAGCGCGGTGCCGGAGTTGCCCGTGCTGCACTCGTCGGTGTTCAGGGCGGAGCCGTCCTCCGAGGCGTCGACGGCGGGCAGGCTCGTGGTCCAGGAGTCGGGGCAGGCGTTCGCGAGCGCCGCGGCTCCGACGCAGCCCTCGGTCGAGACGGGGAGGGCGTGCGCGCGGGTGAGGTCGGCGGCGATCGCGGCGTTCGTTCCGGTGAGGCCCGTCGCTCCGACCAGGGCGGCGACGGCCAGCAGGGCCGCCGGGGCGAGCGCGCGGAGGCGGTGCGGGCGCTCGGCGGGGGCGCGGCGGTGGAGGGGGTCCTCGAGGAAGCGCTTCGAGGCGGCGGCCAGGAGGATCGCGGCGGCGATGACGCCCAGGCCCGCCGGAGCGGTCGGGTCCTCGCCGGTGCTCTCGCGCCAGAAGACGAGGAGCGGCCAGTGCCAGAGGTAGATCCCGTAGCTCAGGCCGCCCAGCCACACGAGAGGGGGCAGGGCCAGCAGTCGGCCGACGCCGCGCTCCGGGGCGGGGCCGGTCCCGGCGACGAGCACGAGCACCGCCGAGAGGGTCGGCCAGAGCGCGGCGGTGCCGGGGAACGCGCTCGAGACCTGGAGCACGAATCCGCAGGAGACGACTCCGATCAGCCCCAGCCACCCGGCGACGGTCCGCAGGGCCGCCGGGATCGCCAGGCCCGGGAGCACGAGGGCCGCGAGCGAGCCGAGTCCGAACTCCCACGAGCGGGCGAGGGTGCTGTAGTACGCGGTCGGCTGGTCGATCCCGACCAGCACGACGGCGAACGCGAACGAGAGGACGGTGAGCGCCGCGACGAGCGCCAGCAGGAACCGCGGCAGCTGCGCGCGTCGCCGCAGCAGCACGGCGGCGAGGGTCGCGACGAGCACCAGGGCGAGCCAGACCAGATAGAACTGCCCCTGCACCGACATCGCCCAGAAGTTCTGCACCGGCGAGTGGAAGTCGTCCTGCGCGAGGTAGTCCACTCCGGCCCGCGCGAGCGCGACGTTCTCGACGTAGAAGGTCGAGGCGAGCACCTCGGTGAAGGTCTGCAGCAGCTGCGAGGGGCGCAGGAGGAGCGGAGCGAGCGCCGCGACGACGACCAGCACCACCGCGGCCGCCGGGAAGAGCCGCGAGGCGAGCCTCCGGAGGAAGGCGATCGGACGCACGCGCCCGAACCGGCGGATCTGGCCGAGGAGGGTGAGGGTGGTGAGGAACCCGGCGATCACGAAGAAGACGTCGACGCCTCCGGAGACGCGGCCCAGCCAGATGTGGAAGGTCGCGACCAGGAGGGACGCCACGGCGCGCAGTCCCTCGATCTCGGGCCGGTAGCCGGACGCGTCGGCCTTGCGCACCAGCGCGGACCGGCCGGAGGGGGCGGTGCGGGCGGAGTGGCGGGGCAACGGGTTCCTTCCGTGACGGTCGGCGGGCGGTGGGGCGGGAGTCGTCGATCGTCGGTGTTCAGGATCGCGCTCTCCCGCCCCCAGGGGAACCGTGTCCGGGGTGCTGTCCACCTGGTTGGGGGCTGCGGAGGCGAGGTGCGCGACAGGTGTCCGCTTACTCGGCTGTTCCGGGCCTTCTGGGTGACATGAGAACTCGGAGGTCGCCGTTCTCGCGCGCGACCACGGCGACTTCTGCGGAGTCGCCGGCGGGCGGGACCGAGGGTGGATCGAAGGTGGGTGGCGCGGATCGACTGGCGCGGATGGACGGGCTTAGGTGAGGTAAGGCTATGCTTACCCGGGCTCCACGCCGAGACGCGGGTGCCGCCCGCCGATGAACCGGGCCGACGACCGACGCCCACGAACCACGGGAGATCCATGTCCACGCACCGACGGCGCCCCGCCGCCCTCGCCCTCGCCGCCCTGACCCTGCTCGCCCTCACCGGCTGCGGCGCCTCCGAGCAGATCGAGCCCGAGAGCACGGCCGCCGCGGGGGAGGGCACGACCTCGTACCCGCTCACGCTGGACGACTGCGGCACCACGACCACCGTCACCGCCCCTCCGCAGCGGGTCGTCTCCCTCGACCAGAACTCGACCGAGATCCTGCTGTCCCTCGGCCTCGAGGACCGGATGGTCGGCACGGCCTCCTGGACCGACCCCGTGCTCGCGACCCTCGCCTCCGCGAACGAGAGCGTGCCGCGCCTGGCCGACAACGCGCCTACCTACGAGGTGCTGCTCGGCGCCGACCCGGACTTCGTCACGGCCTCCTTCGGCCGGCACTACGCGCCCGAGGGCGTCGCCTCGCGCGACCGCCTCGCCGAGACGGGGATCGGCTCCTACCTCGCCCCCTCCGACTGCGACAACGGGGCGAGCGTCAACGGCGGGAGCGGCACGCGCACCGTCCCGCTGACCGTCGACGTCCTCTACCAGGAGATCCACGAGCTGGCCGAGGTCTTCGACGTGCAGCAGCGCGGCGACGCCCTGGTCGCGCAGCTGCAGGAGCGCGCCGCCGCCGCCACCGAGGGGGTCGACCTCGGCGGCCGGAGCGTCGCCTTCTGGTTCGCCGACACCAAGACGCCCTACATGGCCGGCGGCTACAACTTCGCCTCGATGCTCGGCACCACGACCGGCATGACCAACGTCTTCGCCGACCGCACGGAGGACTGGCCCGCCGTCGGCTGGGAGAGCGTCGTCGCGGCCGACCCGGACGTCCTGGTCCTCGGCGACCTGCAGCGCGACCGCTTCCCCGGCGACCGCCTCGACGACAAGACCGCGTTCCTCCGCTCCGACCCGCTGACCAGCAGCCTGCCCGCGGTGCAGGACGGCCGCTTCATCGCGCTCCACGGCGCCGAGATGAACCCGTCGATCCGCTTCGTCGACGGGCTCGAGAAGATCCGCGCCTGGTGGGACGAGAACGGGGCCTCGCTCTGAGCACGGGCACGGGCACGGGCACGGGCACGAGCACGGTCCTCGTCCGCCGGGTGCCGCGGGGTCTGGCCGCCGCTGCGCTGGTCGTCGGCGGGCTGCTCGCGCTGGCGCTCTCGGTCGGCGTCGCGGTGACGCTCGGCCCGGCCGACGTCTCGCTCGTGAACGTCCGCGACATCCTCCTCAACCACCTCGGGCTCGCCTCCGTCCCGGTGCGTGCGGCCGAGGACGCGATCGTCTGGCAGGAGCGCCTCCCGCGCGCACTCGTGGCCGCGGCCTGCGGGGCGGGGCTCGGCGTGTGCGGAGTGATCCTGCAGTCGCTGCTGCGCAATCCGCTCGCCGACCCGTTCGTGCTGGGCGTCTCCTCCGGAGCGTCCACGGGCGCGGTGCTCGTCGGCGTGCTCGGGGTGGGCGGAGGAGTGGTCGGGCTCTCCGGAGGCGCCTTCGTCGGCGCGCTGGTCGCCTTCGGCTTCGTGCTGCTGCTCACGCGGTTCTCGGCGGGCGGCACCTCGGGCGTGATCCTGGCGGGGGTGGCGAGCACCCAGCTGTTCTCGGCGCTGACCTCGCTGATCGTGTTCGCTCTCGCCGACTCGGACGAGACGCGCGGCGTGATGTTCTGGCTGCTCGGCTCCCTCGAGGGCATGCGCTGGGACGACGTGGCGCTGAGCGGAGGAGTCGTGCTGCTCGGCTCCGTGGTCTGCCTCGCCGCGGCGCGCACGCTCGACGCGTTCGCTTTCGGGGAGGACGTGGCCGCGTCGCTCGGCGTGCACGTGAGCCGCACCCGCCTCCTCCTGCTGGTGGTGACGGCCCTGCTGACGGCGACCCTGGTGAGCATCGCCGGCGCGATCGGCTTCGTGGGGCTGGTGCTGCCGCACGCCGCGCGACTCGTGTTCGGCCAGCGGCACTCGCGGGTGATCCCCGCGACGATCCTGCTCGGCGCGGTGTTCCTGGTGTGGGTCGACGCCGGATCGCGGGTGGCGTTCGCGCCGACTCCGCTGCCGGTGGGGGTCGGCACGGCACTCGTCGGCGTGCCGGTGTTCATGCTGCTGCTCCTGCGGCGGAGGGGCCGCTCGTGACGCTCGAGGCCGACCGGGTCTCGTGGCGCCGGGGCGGCCGCCTGGTGGTCGACGGGGTCTCGCTCCGCCCCGCTCCCGGCTCGACAGTGGGACTGCTCGGGCCCAACGGCTCGGGCAAGTCGTCGCTGCTGCGGCTGCTGCAGGGCACCGCGGCTCCGGACGCCGGCGTCGTCACCCTCGACGGCGCGCCGCTCCGCTCGCTCCGCCGCCGCGAGGTCGCCCGGGCCGTGGCCACGGTGACGCAGCAGGCCGAGACGGAGGCGGACCTCCCCGTCCGCGACGTCGTCCGGCTGGGGCGGACACCGCACCGCTCCCTTCTGGGCGGAGACTCGGCCGAGGACCTGCGCGCGATCGAGCGCGCCCTCGAGCAGGTGGGTCTCGAGGCGAAGGCCGACCACCTCTGGCACACCCTCTCGGGCGGCGAGCGGCAGCGCGCGCACATCGCCCGGGCGCTGGCGCAGGAGCCGCGCGAGCTGCTGCTGGACGAGCCGACCAACCACCTCGACATCCGCCATCAGCTGGAGCTGCTGGCCCTAGTGCGGGCGCTGCCGGTGACCACGGTCGTCGCGCTGCACGACCTCAACCTCGCGGCCCTGTTCTGCGACGCGCTGCTGGTGCTGCGCGAGGGGCGCGTGGTCGCGGGCGGCACCCCGGAGGAGGTGCTCACTCCGGCGCTGATCGCGGACGTCTACGGGGTGCGCGCCCGCGTCATCGTCGACGCCGGACGGCCGCACGTGCTGTTCGACTCCTGATTCCGCTGCCGCATCCTGACCCCACTGCCAGACGATCGTCGATCAGTCAACGGTCTCGTCCACTTCTGGCAGCGCGTTCTACCGTCGGTGAACCGGCTTCGAGACCTCACAGGAGAGGTCCCCCTCGCGCTGGGCGAGGTGCTCTCCTGACGGAGGGCGATGGACGTGCCGGTGACGACGAGGGGAGTCGAGAAATGTCCAGAGACGACGTGGCACCGGGGCGGTTCGCGCGGTTCGTGAAGTGGGTCAACAAGGCCGACGGCTGGGAGCCGCAGTACCTGCGCGGGCGGGTCGTGGCCAAGAAGGACGGCGAGTGGATCGTCGCGGTCGACGGCGAGGAGCGCCGGATCGTGAAGAAGGAGTGGAGCGTCTACCGCTGACCCTCGGGGAGGACTCGTGATGCTGCCCGACCGGCGCACTCCCGAGATCAGAGAGGCGCGTCCCGGAGTCTTCGTGCTCGAGCTGCGCCGCACCCGCCGCCGGCCCGCCGAGGAGCTGGGCGTCCTGATCCGCACGGGCACGACCTGGACGGTGCTGGGCCCCGAGGGCGTGCTCTCCGACGTGCCGAGCTTCCACGACGCCGTGGCGGCCCTGCGCGAGTAGCGCCGCACCACTGAGTACTCCGCGGCCCCACTCAGTCGCCCGAGACGGTCGCCCGCTCCGGCGTGTCGACGACCGTCTCGGGCGCCTCAGCGCTGACGCGAGAGTGGACGGCGCGGCGGTGGTGCCGCCGAGGCGTGGGCCCGCCGCGCCTACAGCTGGCGGCCCGGACGCTGCACGCCGACGACGGTGACGGTCAGCGTCGCGGAAGTGCTCTGCGCGGCGGACGGCGCGGACTCCGAGAGGCGCACGGTCAAGCGGAGGTGGTCGGTCGCTCCGACGGCGAGGGCGGGGGAGCCGGGCAGGTCGAGGCGGGAGGCGGCGGGGCGGTCGGCCGACACGGTGGTGACGGTGCCGGGGCAGGTCGCGGCATCGGCCGACCAGGACAGCGAGCAGCGCTCGATCGCGAGCTGCAGGCCGTCCGAGAGGTCGGTGCCGGTGGCCGTCTGCAGTTGGAGGGCCGACATCGGCAGGGTCCCGGCGTTCGTCAAGTCGAGGAGGCGCCGGGCCGTGCCGCCGGGGACGAGTCCCGCGACGGGGACCGGCACGGTCGTCGCTCCGGTGCCGGTGAACGTCGCGATGACGGTGCCGGAGGCGACCCGCGCGCTCACGGAGCCCCGGTCCAGGAGCACGGCGGTGGCGGTGGCGGCGGCGCCGAGGACGAGCGCGCCGGCGACGAGTCCCGCCAGGCCGGCGCGGGAGACCACGCGGCGGCGGACCTCGGGGGAGTGGCGCGGGGCTCCGCGGTCGCGGGAGGACGGCCGGGCGCTGTGCCGTCCGTGCTCAGCGGGCGGACGCAGGGGCTCCGGGGGCGGCGTGCCGTCCGACGAGCGGTGCGCGCCGCTCACGGGGCGACCTCCGCGGGGCGGCGCCAGATGGCGATCAGGAGCGCGCCCACGATGACCGCGCCGCCCGCGGCGAAGAGCGCGAACCGCGCCTCCGGGTGGGCGAGGCCGATGCTCGGCCAGCCCAGCAGCGGCACCACCGAGCTCTCGCGCCAGATCCGCTCGTCCGCGATCGTCACGATCCACGGGTCGGCCGACTCGTTGTTGTCGCCCTTGGTGGTGAGCGCCAGCTGGCCGGGCTCGCGGCCGCGGAGTGCCGCCGCCTCCTCCTCGGAGTAGACGAGGGTGACGCGGTGGATGACGCGGCGGCCCGGATCGTCCGGGTCGGTGAAGACGATCACGTCACCGGCGCGGATCGCGGCCTGGTCGACGGGCAGGGTGACGGCGAGGGAGCCGACGGGCATCCCGGGCGCCATCGAGTTCGACAGCACCGGCACGAGCCGCACGAGACCGAGCGCGGAGAGGACGAAGACGGCGATGCCGGCGACGGCCACGATCGTGACCAGGCCGCCGAGGAGAGCGCGGAGGGCCTTCACGCCTGCTCCCTCCGGTGACGACGGCGCGCCGCCGCGGCGAGCAGGGTGCCCGAGCCGAGGGCGAGCATCCCGCCCAGGAGCGCAGCGCCCAGATCGCGGCCGGTGACGGCCAGCCCGCCGCCCGCCGCTCCGGGGAAGGAGCCGGGGCCGGGCGTCGCGGAGGGATCCTCCTCCGTCGTGCCCACGAGCACCCGCAGCGACGCCGCCGCGAGCTCGGTCCCGTTGCCGGCCGACTCCGGGAACAGGACGCGGACGCGCACGCCCACGGTGGCCCCGCGCTCGAGCGGACGCACGCCGTCGAGCCGGCCGAGCGTCGCCGCGGGCCCGGATCCGAGCGGCATCGCGTCCTCCGGGCAGAGGTAGCGCTCGACCGTGCGCCCCCCGTCGACGACCTCGGCGACGGTGAACGCCGAGTCGCAGAGCTCGACGGACAGCTGGAGGCCGTCGCGCGGGTCCTGCGCCAGCGTCCCTCCGTCGACCGCGAAGGCCACGGAGACCCCCTGCGGCGACAGGCCGGTGCTGGTCACCTCGACCGCCCACTCGGCGCGGTCGCCCGGAGCGAGGTCGGTGAGGGATCCGGGCGCCGAGAGCTCGCGCACGTCGAGCACGCCGACGGGCTCGGCGCTCGCCGCGGGCGCGAGGAGCACCACCGCGAGGACGGCGACGAGCGCACGGGCGTGGGGCATGGGGACGACTCCGGGAGGAAAGGGGGATGCCTCCGCCCCGCGCCGGTGGCGGCCGGGCAGGGCGGAGGCGGTGGGGGACGGTCTACTTCTGGATGCCGGCGCGCTGGATCGCGGCGGCGGTGAAGGTGACCGTGGCGGAGGCGTTCTCGTACGTGTTGTCGGCCGCGGTCGGCAGGACGAGCTCGATCAGCGTGTTCAGCGTCACGTCACCGGCGTCCGAGGGGAAGGTCCCGGTCGTGGTGGGGGTGATGCCGAAGTTCGCCGGGGTGAAGTCGACCGCGCCGGCCTGGCCGCCGATGGACGACAGCTTGCCGGATCCGGTGACCGTGGTGGTCCCGCTGCAGGAGTACGGGCCCGCCGGAGTCGTGGTGGGGGCGGTCGTCCATGCGGTGGAGCAGGTCAGCAGGCGGTAGTCGAGGCCGTTCGGGCCGGAGACGAGAGACTGGCCGACACGGTTCTGGTCGGTGGTGTCGGATCCCACGACGTCGTTGGTGACGGCCTGCGAGAAGCGCACCGACGAGACGAGGTCGCCGTCGTTGGTGGCGTTCGGCAGGACGATCGTCACCGGGCGCTGGATGGTGTCTCCGGGCGCGATGTCCGTCACGATGAAGGTGCCGTCGAGGTTGATGTCGAGCTGTCCGGCGTCCGCGGTGACGCTGGCGGTCCCGGAGTCGGTGAACACGGCGAAGGCGCCGGCGCCGGCGAGGGCTCCCGCGGCGAGGAGGACGCCGCCGGTGAGGGCGATCTTCTTCCAGGGGCTGCGACGGGTGGGTGCTGTGGTGGTCATGGCGACCGTTCCTTTCTGGTGGGTGGTGCCCGGTGCGGGCGTGGTCTCCCTCACGAGGACACGTGCAGGACGAGAGGGGTGTCGGCGGGGAGGCATCAGCAGCCTCCGGCGGTGGTGACGGCCGGCTGGGCGACGGCGGTCGAGGCGGCGGACGCGACTCCGAGCCAGCGCTGCAGGTCCGGGCGGACCCGCCACTGGTAGCTGCGGCCCTCACCGACCCGGTCGTCGGTGAAGCTCGTCGCGGAGGCGGCGGGTGCCGCGATCACGGTCCACGGGCCGGGCGTCGTCCCCGCGAGGCGGCGCTCGAGGGTCCAGCCGGTCGCTCCGGCGGCGGCCGACCAGCTCACGAGGGTGCTCGGCCGACCGGCCGTGCAGCTCGCGACGGGCGTGGCGACCACGGAGGAGCTGGTCCAGGCGCCGAGCCCGACCGCTCCGCTCGTCGTGCCGGTGTCGGAGAATCCGCGCCGGACGAGGGGAGCGGGATCGACCCACACCGTGATCGTGCCGCCCGCCGTGAGCGCGCCGTCCGTGACCGTGTACGCGATCGTCGCGCTCCCGGTCCAGCCGTCGGCCGCGGGCGTGTAGGTGCACGTGGATCCGGAGCAGGAGAAGGTGCCGCGCAGCCCGGCCGAGACGCTCGTGCCGGCCAGGGCGAGGGTCGTGCCCGCGTCCTCGTCGGTGTCGTTCGCGAGCGGAGCGACGGTGACGGCGGGGCCGCCGGTGGTCGCGACCACGCGGTCGGGCCGGGCGACCGGCGCGCGGTTCAGCGCGGTGACGGTGACCGTGACCCGCACGTTCCAGGTGCCGTACTGGCCCGAGAGGGAGTAGTCGAAGACGTCGGTGCCGACGAAGGCGGCGATCGGGCGGTAGGTGCACTGGCCGCGGGTCGCTCCGCTCGCGACGCAGGAGACGGACCCCTGCACGGGAGTGGCGGGGGCGGGGGTCGCCGCGCCTCCGATCGCCTTCGGGGTCGCCGAGAGCTGCGCGCGCGAGAAGGTCGCTCCGGTCGCGGCGGGCCCGTCGTTCGCAAGCACGTCGATCACGACCGATCCGCCCTGCACGACCGTCGCGGCGTCGGCCGCCGGATCGGGGACCACCGAGATGCTCACCGAGGCCGTGCGGGTGAACGCCCCGCCGGTCGGGCCGGTCGCCGTCGCCGTGGCGGTGTTGGCGATCGTGCCGGCGGTGACGTCGGCGGCGGTGGTCGTGTAGGCGGCGGTCGCGGTGACGACCTGGCCGGGCAGCAGTCGTCCGGAAGTGCCCGGCCAGGAGTAAGTGAGAGCGGAGAGCCCGCTCTTGGGGTCGCTGATCGCGACCGCGGTGAGGGTGGTGGTGCCGGTGTTGGTCGCGCGGAAGGTATAGGTCACCACGGTGCCGGCGGCGCTGATGAAGGCGGGGTTCGCGGTCTTGGCGAGCGCGAGGTCGTTCGTGCGGGTGATCGTCACCGTCCGCGAGGCGGTGGCCGTGACGGCGGCGCCCGTCGGAGGGGTGCCGGTCGCGGTCGCGGTGTTGAGGACCTGGCCCGCGTCGACGTCGGCCTGCGTGAGCGTGTACGACGCGGTCGCGGTGACCGACTGGCCGATCTCGAGGCGCCCGGCGATCCCCGGCCAGGAGTAGGCGAGCGCGGAGAGCCCGCTCTTGGGGTCGGTGACCGCGACGGCGCTCAGCCCGGTGTTGCCCGTGTTGGTGGCGGTGAAGCTGTAGGTGACGGTCGAGCCCACGGCGGCCCCGGGCGGGATCGTGCCGTTCTTCGTCAGCGAGATCGAGGGCGCGTAGCGGATCGGCGTGGTGGCCGTGGAGGTCGCGGTGACCGTCGCGGGCGTGGCGGCCAGGGTGCGGCCGGAGACGGTCGCCGTGTTGACGAGCGACGTGTTCTTGTCGATGTCGGTCTGAAGGACCGTGTACGGCGCCGACGAGAAGGTGGCGCTCGCTCCGGGGGCGAGCTGAGTCGAGGCGGGCGTGATGCCGGTGACCTTCTGGTCCGTGATCGCCACGTCCTGCAGGGTGACGGTGCCGGAGTTGCGGGCGAGGAACGAGTAGCGGATCTGCTCGCCCGGGTCGGCCTGGGCGTTGCCGTTCGTGTCGGTGAGCAGGGCGGTCTTGGTGAGGGTCAGAGCGGGAGCCGGGGTGGCGATGGGGGCGGTGGCGGTGGCGGTCCTGCTCGTGACGGGGGTCGTTGTCACGACGTTCGAGATCGTCTCCGTCTTCGTCGCTGCGGCGGTCGCCGTGTTGACGAACGAGCCGGCCACCGCTTCGGCGGCCGTGACCGTATGGGATCCCGTGCAGATGGTGGAGGCGAGCGGGAGCAGGGTCGTCGTCGGACAGGAGATGCTCGCGGCCTTCGGGTCCGTGACGACGATGCCGGTGAGCGTGCCCCGGATAGACCCGTTCGTGACGACGAACTGGTAAGGGATGACGGATCCCTCGGCGTAGGCGACGGGCTGCGTGGTGGTGCGGTCGATCTGCTTGACCAGAGTGATGTCGTCGAGAGTGTTGATGGACGAGACGGAGACGTTGCGGACGAGGTGGGTGTCGTTCGATCCACCGGTGGACGCCGTGAAGCCGAGCTTGTAGGTCGAGGGCGCTGCGGTCGGCATCGTGAACTGCATCAGCTGATCGAGCTGCCCGGCGGGCAGACCCGCTGTCCCTCCCCAGTAGACCGTGACGACGGGAGTGGCGGCAGCCGAGACCATGATCCGTATCGTGCGCCCGTAGGACGCGGGCGGAGCGCCCGTCGATGTCGTGGCCGTCGTGCGGACCGACGTCAGCAGGGGAGGCGAGGCCGACTGGAGGAAGCAGTATCCGCTCTTGGCCTGCCCGGGTCCGCGCGCCACGATCTTGTTCGCCGTGAGGAGCGCCGACCCGGAGTTCGAGGGGCAGTCGGAGCCGAGGCCGAGGGTAGGCGCGGCGGGGGGCCTGGCCGAGAAGTTCCCGAAGGCGTCGATTCCGATCCCGAGGTAGCCGCCGTTCACCCCGTCGACGGTCGCCGACTGGCCGTAGCCGAGCGATCCGCCCGGAGCTCCCGCCGCGGTGAGGGACCTCGAGCCGTCGGTGAGGAAGAAGCCGATGCCGTCGGCCCCGGTCAGCGAGCTTCCGTACTGGTACTGGTCGAACTGGACGTCGATGCCGCCCGCGGCAGGAATGGGCCGGTTGAAGACCGCGCCGCCCTTGGCGTCGTTGCGGGCATCGGTGAGCTGGAGGAAGCCCGGACTCGTCGCGGCGACGGGGGCTTGAGTCCGGTTGGCGCAGACGCCGAGGTTCGAGGACCCGGCCGGGGGTGCGGTCGTCGCCCGGGTGATGCAGCCCCCGTCGAGCGCCTGCCAGGCCGAGTCCGCGACGCTGGTGCCGCCGAAGCCCTCCTGGAGCAGGACCGTGGCCGCCGCAGCTCTCGTCGCCGGCAGAACCACGAGGACGGCGGCGAGCAGGAGCAGGACGAGGCCGAGGGCGATCGAGCGGTCGTGGCTCGGCCGGGCATGCGCGTTCGACACGGATCGACCTCCCCCCGGGGCGCCTCGCCGGGCCTTCCGGATGGAGCGGGATCACGATAGGTCGCGGCTCGGAGGCGCCCTGTCCCCCTGAGACGGGACGTGGGCGGCGGACGACGGGCCCCCGATCCGGTGGGCACGCAGAAGGGGGAGAGCGAGCGCTGAACCAGCGCTCAGGTGGTGTCCAGAAAACGCGACCTATCCGGGGGTCCCCCGCGAGAGTGTTGACGTGCGCACGGCCCTCGCGCCGGGCTCAGGGCGGCCTGGATCCGTGCCGGCCCCGCGGGACCCCGGAGTTCCGCCACCGACACGATGCGGTTCCGCTCCCGTGGCGGGCATCTCCGGAGCAGTGGCGCGAGATAGCGCTCTCACCAGGACCTTCTCCGGATCGCTCCGCTGCTCGACGCCAGGTGGGAGCGCCGCCGCGGGTGTCCCTGAAGTGGGTCTAGTGGTCGCGCGGCGGACGCGGGAGGATGCATTCGCGCCTGCCCGCCCGCACGGTCCCCCGAAGGACCGCACCGCGCCCCCTCCACGGTGGTTCGATCCGGACCGCAGCACCCCCCCTCACACCTTCCGGTCAGGCTCCGCCGACCGAGCAGCCCTCTCCACGTCGGGATCCCATGTCCTCTCCTGCGCGCCACAGCCGCCGTCTCGTCCTCACCGGAGCCGCCCTCGGCGTCGGATCCGCCTTCGCCTACGCGATGACCGCGTCCGCGGCGCCCGACTACAGCGTGATCCCGCCGCTGCCCAACGAGCTCGGCCGCAGCGACACGGCGATCTCGCGCGTGGGGAAGAAGCCGTACCAGATCATCGACGTGATGATCGGCACCGACCGCGCGCGGCTCTTCGTCCCGCACACCGCGGTCCCCTCGCAGCGGATCGGCCGGGTCGTCTACTGGTACTACCACGCCAACGGGAGCACCTACGCGGCCCTGTCCGGCGCCTACCAGTACAGCGCCGACCAGGCCGTCGACAAGGGCGTCATCTCGATCTGCCCCAACTACGGCGGCAGCATCTACACGAACAAGCGGGCCGTCGCCATGCAGGTGGACGCGGTCGCCTGGTTCCAGAAGACGTGGCGGATCGGGGCGAGCTTCCTCCGCTCGAACTCCGGCGGTGGCGCACTGCTCTGCTGGGCGTACGGCAACAAGCTGGTCCCCGAGATCCGCGGCGCGTACCACGCGGCCGGCGTCTACGACATGGCCGACATGGCCCGGCGCGACCCGGGGCGCGTCCTGCCGGACTACGACAACGACCCCTCGACGATCCCGGCGACCGACCCCGCGCTGCTGCCGCAGGCCTCGTGGGCGGGGGCGCGGATCCGCACGACCGGCTCGACGGAGGACGTCCTCGTCCCGATCGCCGTGCACGGAGGGGCGTGGGTCGCGCTCGCGAAGCCCGTCGCGAAGGAGGCGGTGGTCCTCTACACGCCGACCGAGGGCGCTCCGAACGGCCACAACGTGCCGAGCCTGACGAACAAGGACATGCTCGACACGTTCGACCGCTGGCTCGCAGAGCAGCCGGTCGTTCCGCTGCCCGACGAGCCCGCCTCGTCGATCCCCGGCGAGGGCACCTACCAGAACTCCTCGCCGCTCATCACGACGGCGGGCACCTGGAGCACGATCTCCTCCTCCGCCGACAGCGGTGGGAGCATCAGCTACTCCAGCTCGGCCGGAGCGTCCGCGAGCTTCCGCTTCTCGGGCACGGGCGTCAGCTGGGTGAGCCGGATGACGGCGACCTCCGGCATCAACGAGGTGCTGCTCGACGGCGTCCTCGTCGCCACCGTCGACCGCTACAGCCCCACGACCCGCTCGGGTCAGACGGTCTGGACGAGCGGGCCGATCGCCGCCGGCACCCACACGGTCACGATCCGCCGCGGGACGACGCGCAACCCGGCGTCCACCGGATCCACGCTGATCCTCGACGCCTTCGTCGTGACCGCGGGGACCGTCTCCACGTCGACGCCCACCCCCACCGCGACGGCGTCTCCGACCAGCACGCCGACGCCGACGGACACGCCGACGCCCACCGACACGCCGACTCCGACCGAGACCCCGACGGCCACGTCCACGCCCACCCCGACCTCGACGCTGCCGGCGGCGGGGACGTACCAGAACGGAGCCGCCGTCATCGCGACCGTCGGCACCTGGGCGACGCTCTCGAGCACCGCCGACAGCGGCGGCAGCATCTCGTACTCCAGCACCTCCACGGCCTCGGCGACCCTCCGCTTCCGGGGCACGAAGGTCAGCTGGGTGAGCCGGATCACCCCGACCTCCGGCATCAACGAGGTCCTGATCGACGGCGTGCTCGTCGCCTCCGTCGACCGCTACAGCGCCACGAACCGCTCGGCCCGCACCGTGTTCACCAGCAGCACCCTCAGGGCCGGCGAGCACACCATCACCATCCGCCGCGGCAGCAAGCGCAACGCCGCCTCCACGGGCAACTCGCTGATCCTGGACGCCTTCGTCGTCGTGTGAGCCGCTCGGGCGCCCGAGCCGGCCGCGTGATTCCGGACAGAGGACGCGGGCGGGCTCGGGTGGCCGGGTGTGCGGGGGCTCGTGGAGGGGGCCTTTGTCGCTGAGTCGCTCGCTCGGCGCCCACTGCGTCGAGTCGCCCGAGAATGCAGCTGTTACAGCGTTGTCGGAACCATCTCGCGCGCCTCAACGGGCCTCGCGGGAGGAGGCCCGTGCGAGCATGCGGGGATGAGAACGCTGATCCTCGGAGGCACGGGCTGGCTCGGCGGGCACCTCGCGAAGGAGGCGCTGCGGCGCGGCCATGACGTGACCTGCCTCGTGCGCGGGACGGCCGTGCCCGCGGGGGCGTCCCTCGTCCGGGCCGACCGCGACCGCGACGACGCTCTCGACGCCGTGGCTGCGGCATCGTGGGACACGGTGATCGACGTCTCCTCGACCCCGCAGCACGTCCGCCGATCCGTCCGCGACCTGCGCTGCAGCGCCTACGTCCTCGTCTCGACCACGAGCGTCTACGCCGAGAACGCGGTCGTCGGCGCGGACGAGGACGCCGAGCTGCTCTCTCCTTCCGACGACCTCGCCTCGTACGGCGCCGCGAAGGCCGCCTGCGAGCAGGCCGTGCTGGCCGGATCCGCGCCGTCCCTGATCGCGCGCGCCGGCCTGATCGGCGGCCCCGGCGACCCGACGAGCCGCTCCTCCTACTGGCCCTGGCGCTTCAGCGCGCGGTCCGGCCCCGTGCTGGTGCCGGATGCGCCCGGACTGCCGACGTCCGTGGTCGACGTGCGGGACCTCGCCGCCTGGCTGGCGGCGTCCGCCGAGGCGCGGCTGGCGGGCGTGATGAACGTCTGCGGGACCCCCGTGCCGTTCGGCGAGCACTTGGCCGCGGCGCGCGGCGGGTCGTCCGCCGAGCCGGTCGCCGTGCCGAAGGAGTGGCTGCTCGAGCGCGGCGTCGGCCAGTGGGCGGGCCCCGGCTCGCTCCCGCTGTGGATCGCGGATTCGGACTGGCGCGGCATGAACGCCCGCTCGACGGCACGGGCGGAGGCCGCGGGCTTCGAGCGCCGCGACCTCGCCGAGACGCTGCGGGACGCGGCGGCCGCGCACGTGCCGGGACGCGGAGCCGGGCTGGGGGAGGAGCGGGAGCGGGAGCTGCTGGGGGAGTGGGGTGCGGGGCGGGATTGAGGCGGCGGGCCGTCTGGGCTGAGTCGTCCGATGGAGCAGGCGGCCCTAAGACGAGGCGCGGAGTTCAGAGGCCGGAAGAAGTATTGATCCCTGCCCGCCTGGCAGCCGCTCGACCGATGTCGTCCAGCTGAGCGAGCATCTCGGCGGGCGGCCTCGTGACGTCGATCCGCACCGTCCGAACCACGACACCGGAGCCTTTCACCGTCGCTGTCCGATCACTCGGGTCTCCGGCGCTCGAGACGTAGACGAGCGTCCCTTCAGCCAGCCCGAGCACTGTGCAGTAGGCCAGCATCTGGTAGAGGTCCTCGACCCTCGGTGGCCCGAGTTTGTACTTGGCATCGATGACGACCACTGGTCGGCCGCCGGCGACGTGGACGAAGTCGGGTCGGATCGGCTGGCGTCGTTCGAGATCGAGATGAGCGGGGAACTGACCGATACTGACGCCCCGCGAGACCCCTGAGAGAGCGCTGCTCAGAGTCGTGGTCACGAATGCCTCGAACGCCTCCGCCATATTGACGACGAAGGAGGCGACGGTGTGGCCGCCGTTCGTCGTGGTGGGCGTGATGCGTGCGAGCACGAGTTCGGCGAAGCGCAGGGCGGGCTGATAGCGCTGGTTCAGCCGCGACGGCTGCCACGACGGTGTCATCGTCCCTGGCCGCAGGAGGGCTGCCTCCGACAGTCTCGAGTCGAGGTGCGCCAGGCGCCGCCGGACGTCCGGCGACACGCGGGGCACGGCGAGCAGCAGCCGGCCGGCCGCACGCAGGATCCGGTTCTCGACGATGTCGGCCGAGTAGTCGTCGACCGTCAGCTCGATCGGGAGGAGTCGTCCGCCGCGGCGCGACATCTGGTCGGAGAACCGGACCCGCCCGCGCACCGTCATGGCGCTCTCGTCGTACCGTCGGTACCCCTGCAGGAGGCCGTGCCCGAGTGCACGTTCCGCGATGCGCGCGTACGTCTCGGCGACCGCGGGGAAGATCTCCCTGCCGTCGCCGGAGACCTCTTCCGGTCGGAAGCCCGGGTCCGCCGCGTACCCCAGCATGAAGAGCACCGAGGAGAAGGCGGCCTTCGGACGGACGACGACCTCGTCGCCATCGATCCGAATCGCCCCGATCCTGTTGAGCTGAGGCTTCACCTCGGCGCCTGACGCTGTCATGCGGGATTCGAGCAGCCCTGCGCTGCATACGCGACCGATGACCTCAGGGTCGAACGAGACCGCCGTCCAGCCGCCGTTCTCGTCGAACTCGACGCGGGTCATCCGGCCGGAGCGTCGTCGACCGCTTCGTCCGGATCCGCGACAGCACCGGGCTCGAGAGCGCTGAGACCGAACGTCGCCCGGACCTCCGCGCGAGACAAGCGTCCGTAGTAGTGCTCGTCGAGCAGCGGAAGGATGTCGTACTCCCAGATCCTCGCCAATCCGGAGTCCGTGCGGGCAGAAGCGCCCATGAGGTAGGACGGGCCGATCTGGAAATCGCGGTCGAGGTCGCCGATCCGCTCGTTGAGCTGCCTCAGCAGAGCACTTCGGCTGATCTCATGGTGCTGTGCCTTCGACCATCGCTCGATCAGGCCGAGTACCGGCTCCTCTGCGGGGTGCAGCTCGACGAACGAGAACCGCCTCCTGATCGCCGCGTCCACCAGGGAGATCGAGCGGTCTGCCGTGTTCATCGTTCCGATGACGAAGAGATTCTCGGGCAGACGGAAGTCCTCCTCCGGCGAGTACTGCAGTGAGACCCCGGCGTCGCGGTATTCGAGGAGCAGGTAGAGCTCGCCGAACACCTTCGCGATGTTCGCCCGGTTGATCTCGTCGATGATCAGCACATGCGGCACTGTCGGGTTCGCCGCCGCCGCAGCAGCGAGAAGACGTACCGGCCCCGGTGCGAGTCGGAAACTCGCGGACCCCTTCTCATCGACCGTCGGCCGGAACCCCTCGAAGAAGTCCTCATAGGAGTAGGAGGGATGGAACTGGACGATGCGGACCGCGCCCTTCGGCGCGATGAAGTCGGCGAGAGCACGGGCGAGATAGGTCTTGCCCGTTCCGGGAGGCCCGAAGAAGATCGCTTGGCGACGCTCCTCGAGGAGACCCAGCACCTCGTTCAGCCACAGTGAGTCGTAATGCAGGCGACCCGCGAGTTCGGGCGTGCTGCGGGGGAGGCGGAGGGGGCCGGACAGCGGAGGTGCGGGCGTCGGTGCGATCGGCGGCGATATCAGGAAGCCGACGTCGGTGATCGGAGCGCTGCCGGACAGGACGTCGAGGACGGCGTTCGGTATCTCCGACCTCGAGACCGGCGTTCGCCAGTCGACGCCGCGTCGTCCTCGGGAATCGAGTTCTCCGATGACGCCCCAGTGCACGTCGTCGGAGCCGTCGACGAAGACCTGGTCGCCGGCCGCCATCGTCACGAGGAACTGCGCAGCCGAATCCACCTCGGTGAGGAGATCGGTGATGAGCGGTCGCGGACCGGCCCCGGACGTCGGCCAGTCTCTCCATGAACGGAGCGCTTCGTCGCGGATGCCGCTTCGACCGCCATCCGGCGGGAGCGTGACGTGGGGGCCTGGGAGGGCGAGTGGCGCGCCGGGAGCGGCCGAGGGTACGGCCCAGCCGCGATGCTCGGTCGGCGGTGCCGCAAGCCACCATTCCGCGTCCCACGGTGGCGAGTAGCAGGCGATGTCGAGCTCGCCGCTCGGGTCGAGGCTGTCCCGCAGAGCGAGCAGATCGCGGTCGACGTCGTCCGTCACCGTCGGGAGCGCTCCCGCGAAGGCGTCGCGGATCGCGTGCTTCTGCGCGACGGAGACGATTGCTTCGAAGCAGCTCGGCCAGGCCAGAGCGAGCAGAGAGCTCCGGATCGGTGGAGCATCACCCTGTATGTCGAGCGTGCGGTCGCGGAAGAGCCAGGGATCGCCGAGCGCGGCTTCGCGATCGTCGGACGCGAGGGCGTCCCACTGCCGGACGAAATCGCACAACCAGAGGAGATGCTGTGCGATCTGCTGGTTGAACCCCTGACCGCCGTTGAAGACGCCGCGAGTGTCGAGGGCGTCGACGATCACATCAGGGACCCGGGGGCGATCGGGCAGCACGTCGAGGATCTCCTGCAGAAGAGCGAGCTTCGTCTGCGCCCGGATGTTGATGAGGGGGAGGCGCTGCAGGAAGCAGAGCTCAGCGGCGAGCAGGACGACCGCCCTCGGCTGATCAGTCATCTGCTCGGCGATCCGCTCACGGAAAGTGCCGGTCGACCCGGGTGTCTCGATCGCTCGCCGGAGTGCCGCCGCAGTATCAGCGGTCCAGGTCACCGTCCGGCCGTCGAACGCGGAGGCCTGGCGTCGGAGACCACCGTCGAGGACGACCCGGGCGGCCTGCGCGATCGCCGTCCGCTCCGCCCGGCCCGTCCGTCCGGACGTCTCCGGTTGCTCCGCTGGAACGCCGGGGTCGGTCGTTCCTCTTATGGCCGCGCAGTCCGAGCACCATCCCGGTCGCGTCAGCGTCCTGAGATCGACATCCGGCGCAGCACCCCAGGCCTTCAGCACTTCGTCCTGAGCCCAGATGCGGATCGGAGTCGTCACGCCGTGAGCACATCCTGGGAGATGCAGCTTGCCCGAGGACGCTTCCTCGTAACCGTGCTCGGATGCGGCGAGCCCCCACTCGACGCCGTCGAAGGACCGCGTGGAACCGGAGATGCGCCCTCGAGCTCCCGGAGCAGTGCTGAGCACCAGGAATCCGAGCCCTGTGAGGACCCGCTGTGCCTGGCCGGAGGTGAACTCGCTCCTCTGCAGACCGGTGACCTCGGAGATCACCTGTTTCACGGGGAAGCGGCTGCCGCTCACCTCGACGGAGTACGTGCTCACCTCGGCCGGCGCGGTACGGGCGAGGGTGCTCTCGACTTGTTCCCGTGTGAGTTCGTAGGTGGCGCCGTTGATCGTGAACTGCACTTCGTCCCCTTCGTCGTTCCGGTGAGTCTGTCGGACGGTACCGACTTTCACCGCATCGGCTCCCTTCTCGCGCCGGGAGAAGAGGGGGTGTCACTGACCGTCTTCGAGTCCGTCTGCTCCGGTCTTGGTATGGGGGAGAGTCCGACGCGATGAGCGCGGAGAATCCAACGGGACGGCGACCGATCGAAAAGGAAGCGACAGCCCTTCCGCAGCGAACCGGACCTCGACCGGTATGGCACGATCAACCCATGCCCGGCTCACTGCACGCCTATGTCGTCGAAGGAACCCGTCTCCGAGTGGATGTGGTCTCGGATCAGGGGGCGACTCTCTCCCTTGCGGGGGAATTCACCGATCTCGAGCCGGTGACGGAGAGCGGTGGCGTTCTCGAGAGCAATCCTGCACTGCGCAGCAACATGTGGGCGTACGCCAAGACCTGGTACCGCGCCCGGATGACGTCCAATGCCGAGGCTCTCGCGCATTCGGATCCGGCCGAGCAGAAGGCCGCTCTCCAGCAGGTGGAGCAGGAGCGGCGGACCGCACAGAAAGTGGCCGAGACGTACGCGAAGACGGCGCAGTGGATCGCGGACGTCGCAGACGACGTCTCGCTGCTGGACGTCCAGCACGGATGGTGCTCGTCGTGCTTCTTCAACACCGAGCACCGGAAGTCGAACCGTCCCGCGGGGCAGCTTCCCGTCTACGTCTGCCAGGGCTGCGGATCCGCGACGCTCCCGTGCGTGGCTGTGGGCTGCGGCAACATGGCGGTGCGCGAGCGCGGCGCTCTGCGCGTCCCCCAGTTCTGCGCCGAGCACAAGCACGAGATCCCGGGCTTCGAGAAGGCCCAGGGGACCTTCGGCGAGCTGCACGACTACGAGGCCTTCCTCGAATACGAGAAGCCCGACCTCGACGCGACCTCCAAGATCATCGTGGGCGGCATCGCTGTCCTCGCGATGGCGGCGCCGGTCGCTCTCCTCGCCGCTCCCGCCATCGGCGGCGCGATCGGCTCGCTCGGCGTCTTCGGCGGATTCACCGGCGCAGCGGCGAGCTCACACGGACTTGCGCTGCTCGGCGGCGGCACCCTCGCAGCGGGCGGGCTCGGCATGGCCGGCGGCACGGCGGTCGTGACGGCCGTCGGAGCGGCGGTGGGAGGTGTCCTCGGGGCATCGGTCGCGAACGCCTACCTGAGCGAGGACAAGTCGTTCCAGATCGAGCTGCTCCGTCCGGGAACGGGCGGCGTCCCCGTGGTCGTCGCTAACGGATTCCTCACCGACGGTGAGGGAGACCGATGGGGCAAGTGGAAGTCGATCGTCGACTCCCGCTACCCGGACTCGCCCGTCTACCGCGTCCGATGGGGGTCGAAGGAGTTGCGGGATCTGACGGATCTCGCCCTGGGCGCAGCAGGCAAGGGTGTCGCCATGGGGCTGCTCAGAGGAGCGGCGGCGCTCGGGCACAAGGCGGGGGCGAAGCTTCTCGGAGGCGTCGCCGGGCCGGCGATGATCGCCTCGGACCTCGCGAGGAACCCCTGGCACGTCGCGAAGAACCGCGCCGACAAGACCGGCGTGATCATCGGTGATCTCCTTGCACGCACGAACGCGAAGTCGTACGTGCTCATCGGTCACAGTCTGGGAGCGAGGGCGATGGTCGTCGCCGCGCAGTCCATGGGCACGAAGCCCGGAGGGCCGCGGATCCAGGCCGCACATCTCCTCGGCACCGCGATCGGTGCGAAGAGCAACTGGGACTCGTTGACCGCCTCGGTCGACGAAGCGGTCTACGGCTACCACTCCCGCAACGACGCGATCCTCAAGTTCGTCTACCGGACGGCTCAGGCCGGTGAGACGGCAGCTGGTCTGGTGGGCTTCATCCCAGCGTCCAGCAAGCTGCAGAACATCGACGTCTCGGATCGTGTCCAGACGCACTTCGAGTATCAGGACAACGTCGAGCTCCACGACGCCGTCTGAGCGGTGCCGGGCGGGAGGTCGGTGACCTCTCGCCCGCGATCAGTCGATCCGCTGGTCCTTCGTCCATTCGCGCAGGACTCGCCGACGACCGCCGGCTCGGCCGCTCGGCCCTCGAGCGACGAGCGCTGTCCGAGCTAGCGCCCGTCCCCACCCAACCGCTCACTCATCCCCGCGACCTCCTGCCACGCTCCGGTCGCCCGTTCCTCCGCCGTCGCCTCCCGGAGCAGCCCGGTCAACCGCTCCCGCAGCCGCAGCTCTGCGGCCGTCATCGCGCTCTCGTGCCCCCGCGCGAGGAGGTACGAGTGGGCGTCCGTCGCGAAGGCGGCCAGGGCGTCGAGGAAGATCTCGAGGACGCGGGCGGCCTCGCCGACGCGGGACGGATCGCGGGGCGCCGGCAGCATCGGCACGAGCCGCAGCCTCCCCTGCCAGAGGCGCTCGTCGAGCGGATCCGCGAAGAGGGTGAGGGCGGTCGCGAGCGTTCCCGAGGCGGAGGAGGGGAACGCGCGGCGGACGTCATGGACGATCTCGTGGAAGTGGTCGTCGGTGAGGCCGAAGCCGACGAAGAGCAGGTGCCGGGTCGCGAGGGTGGCCTTCACGATCGAGGAGAGGGCGCGGCGGGAGGAATCGAAGCCGAGGTAGTCATCGCGGGTGAGGACGATCGAGGACGGGTCGTCGACGGTGCCGTGGAGCTTGAGCAGCCAGCGCTCGTGGTCGCCCTCGTGGTCGCCGGGGATGACGGCGCGGGGGACGCCCGCGTCCTCGGACGCCGTCTCGAAGAGGCGGTCGTAGTTGAGCGTGATGGCCTGCTCGGAGTCGATCGCGGTGAGGAGCGCCGGCGCGAGACCGTACCGCTCGAGGGATCCGATCTCACGGGCGACGGCCTCGGCGAACCGTCCGGGCTTCTCCTCGTCGAAGAGCGTCGCGAGGTAGGACGCCTGGTCGAGCACGTTCTTCCCGCTGAGGACCGCGGACGTCTCGGAGTCGAGTCCGATCTCGCGGCCGAGCTCCTCGAGCAGTCCGTCCCAGGAGGGGCCGCCGGCGCTGACGCTGGTCCCGGCACCGAGGAAGGGCACGAGCCGGCGGCGACGGGCGCGCTCGGCGAGGCTCTGCGCCTCCTCGAGGGCCGGAGCCTCCAGCTCGGGCCAGGACGTCGCGGGATCGAGTCGTCGCCTGGACTGGGCGAAGGCGTGGACGTCGGCGCGGAGGGTGACGATCGCGATGTCGACCCGGAACGCCTCGGCGGCCTCCCGCAGCACGCGGAGCTGCTGGGCGAGCACGGCGTCGCGGAGGGTCCCTGATCCTCCTCCCGCCGTCGCGAAGAGCGGCACGGCCAGGAGCGGCAGCGGCCGCCTCGTGCGCCGATCCCTCGTCGCCGTCCGCGCGGCGACCTCGACGAAGGTTCGGAGGCGGCGGGCGATGTCGGCGAGTCCTTCGCTGTCCTCGGCGTCGTGCACGGCGCGATCGGGGACGGCGGTGAGGACGGGAGTGGGCTCGCCGTCGCGCGGCGCGAGCGGCAGTGCCGCCTGTCGGCCGTCCGAGAACTCCGGAGTCAGTACGGCGCGTGCGCGATCCTCCAGCTGCGGGACCCCGCGCCAGAAGTCGGTGAACGAGAGGAAGCGGTCCGTCGGCAGGAGCCACGCGTCGCAGGCGAAGTGGAGGAGGCTTCCGCGGGTGACGAAGAGATGAGGTCGAGGCACGGCCTCTTCCTATCAGCATCGCTCAGTCGCCCGGGAGGGCTCGTTCTCCGCGTCGAGAACGAGCCTTCTCGGGCGACTCGGTGCAGAGGGCCGGGAGTCACGCGAGCATCCGATGCCGACGTGACGCCCGCGTCAGCGCCCCAGCACTCCCGCGTACACCGCGAGGTACTCGTCGACCATCCGGTCCACGGCGAAGCGGCGGCGCGCCGTCTCCCGGACGGACGCGCGGTCGAGGAGTCCGACCCGTTCGACCGCGGCGACCGCCTCCGCCGCGGAGCCCACCGCGAACCCGGTGACGCCCTCGTCGATGATCTCGCTCATGGATCCGCGGCGGTACGCGATCACCGGCGTCCCGCACGCCATCGCCTCGACGACGGAGAGGCCGAACGGCTCGTCGAAGCCGATCGGATGCAGGAGCGCGAGCGCCCCGCCGAGCACGAGGGCCCGCTCCTCCGGCCCGACCGAGCCGCGGTAGACGACGCGCGTCCCGTCGACGAGCGGCTCGACCTCCTCGCGCCAGTAGCGCTCGTCCTGGACGATGACGCAGATCAGGAGCCGGCGCCCGGCCGCGGCGGCGATCCGGACCGCCTCCGCCGTGCCCTTGTCGGGGTGGATCCGGCCGAGGATCACGAGGTCCTCGCCTCCGGATCCGGCGGGGAAGCCGTCCACGTCGATCCCGTGGTGCACCGTCGCCGCGTAGTCGAGCTCGGGGGAGCGGTCGCTGTCCGAGATCGACACCAGGTGCGCGGTGCGCGGATGCCGCAGCGCCTCGCGGTAGGCGGGCAGGATCTCGGGCCCCGAGAAGCCGTGCACCGTCGTCACCAGGAATACGGCCGCGGCGGCGTCGACGTCGACGCAGCGGCGGATCAGGAGGCCGGCGCCGCGAGTGGCGTCCTCGCGGCCGTGCCCGGCGGGGAGGACCTACTCGAGGAGGAAGGCGCGCCCGTTGATCAGCAGCGTGTCGCCGTCGGTCGCGGCGAGAACGCCGAACTCGTCGACGGAGCGGGTGGAGTCCCCGGCGGTGTCCGAGGTCGCGGCGACAGCGGGAGTGGCTGCGGCGGCGGTGAGGAGGAGCCCGCAGGCGAGTGCGGTGATCACGGTCGTGCGGTTCATCGGCGTCGTCCTTGGCGTCGTGGTGGGCCGCTTCTCGTGGAGGCGGCGGGAACTGGTTCCGAGCCTAGGGCGCTGAGCCCGTCAACGCCCTGGGTCGTTCCTTGGGTTCAGCTATGAAGTACCGTGCAGCCATGCCCTGGGGACGCCTCTACTTCGCCGTGCAGGCGCTCGGCGGAGCGGCCTGGTGGGTCGCCGTGGCGCTCGTCCCCGCGGTGCGGATCGCGACGCTCGGCAGCCTCGATCCCGTCCCTGTCGCGGCACTCGACCTCCCGCTGTTCGTCGGCGCCTCCGCTCTCGCCGCCGCCGGGATCCGCTGGGCGGCCGTCACCGCGACGGCCTGGACGCTCCTCGTCGCGGTCGCGCTGACCGTCTGGGCCACCCTGACGGGGGAGGCGGGCTGGGGCGTCGTCGCGATGCTCACCGCGGCGGGCGGCTCCGTCGTCGCGGCGTGCCTGCTCCTGCTCGGCCGGGTGCCCACGCGCTGGATCGCCTCCGGTCCCTTCTCCTTCCGCGTCGCGACCGCGGGCCACCGGCCCGGCTCGCACCTCGCCGCGACCCTCGGGCAGATCGTGGTGTTCTGGGGAGGCGCGCTGGTCGTCGTCCCGCTGGTGATCGCCGCGCTGGAGGAGCGCTGGGGCGTGAGCCTCGGAGCGGCACCGCCCGCGGTCGTCGGCGTCGGCGTCCTGCTGCTGGTCGCGGCGAGCGCGCTCGGGATCTGGTCGGGGCTCACGATGTCGCTCCTCGGCGACGGCACGCCGCTGCCGATCGCGATGACCAACCGGCTGGTGATCGCCGGCCCCTACCGCTGGGTCCGCAACCCGATGGCGGTCGCCGGCATCGTGCAGGGAGCGGCGGTCGGGCTGCTGCTCTCGTCGTGGCTGGTCGTGCTGTACGCGCTCCTCGGCGCCGTCGTCTGGAACCAGGCCGTGCGCCCGCTGGAGGAGGCGGACCTCGCCGCCCGCTTCGGAGCCGACTTCGAGCGCTACCGCTCGCGCGTCCGCTGCTGGGTGCCCCGCCGCCCGGAGCCGCTGCCGCGCCGGGGGTAGCCGCTGCCGCGGTGCGCTCGCCGAGGCGTTCCGCCCCCGCCGGGACACCGCCGCCAGGACGGCGTCTCGTCGACGAGGGCTGTGTCTCGAGGCGCGGTCCGCTCCTCCGCCCCGACAACGCGCCTCTCGCGACGGCTCCGCGCCTCGCCCGCCGACCCCGTCACTCCGCGGTGCGCCCGCGCCCCACCACCGCGGCGACCAGCCCCGCCGAGACCGCGGCCAGCGCGACCAGCACCCCGCCCACGCCGACTGCCCCCGCCACGAGCGGAGTCGCGAGCGCCAGCGCGACACCGGGGAGAGCCAGGCGCGCGGGCATCGGCTGGTGCTCGCCGAGCGGCGCGTGCACCGCCCACAGGGTCAGGACGAAGACCGCGACCGGGACCGCGACGGCCGCGCCGATCACCGTGTCGGACGCCTCGAGGTGGCCCGCGGTCGCGGCGACGGCCGCCTCCAGCCCGGATCCCAGCGCCGCGAGGGCCGCGAACGCCGCGAAGTGCGCGTAGCCCCAGCGGTAGGAGAGGCCGCGCCGCCGCTCCAGCAGCTCGCCGGAGGGATGCGAGAACGACAGCCACCACAGCGCGAAGACGATCACCAGCCCGCAGGCCGCGACCAGCACGAGCGAGGCGCTGACGCCCGCCTCCGTCACCGCCCGCTGCACGCCCATCACCGCCGCGAGGACGCCCTCGCCGAGCAGGATGATCGTGAACAGCCCGTACCGCTCGGCGACGTGGTGCGGATGCCAGTTCGCGTCCCCCGCCCGCTGCGCCCAGAGGGGCACCGCCAGCTCGCAGGCGACCAGGAGCAGGAAGCTCACCACCCCGACCTCCTCGGGCAGGAGCAGCCGCAGCAGCCAGCCGACCTGCACGATCGAGAAGCCGACGGCGTTGCGCACGGCGGCGGTGCGGTGCTCCGGAGTGGACACGGCGACGCGGATCCACTGGCTCACCAGCGCGAACCGCATGATCGCGTAGCCGATGGTGATCGCCCGGTAGTCGCCCTCCTCGAAGCCGGCCGGCACTCCCGCCGCGAGCACCAGGACGCCGCCCATCTGGGCGAGGGTCAGCAGCCGGTAGGGCACGTCGTCGGTGTCGTACCCGGAGGCGAACCAGGTGAAGTTCATCCACGCCCACCAGATCGCGAAGAACACCATGCCGAAGGGGAGGAGCCCCTCGGCGAGGTGCCCCTCCTCGGTGGCGTGGGCGAGCTGCTGGGCGATCTGCGCGATCGCGACGACGAAGGTCAGGTCGACGAGCAGCTCGAGCGGACTCGAGACGCGGTGCGCCTCGTCGATCGCGCGCGGCTGCATCCGCACGCGGAGGGGGTGCGCGGGGGAGGCGGGCATGCGCTCATCCTGCACCCGGAGGGCCGCTGCGCGAGTGCCGCGACTGCCTCCCGCGACCCTCGGCGCCCGCCCTCGCACCGAGTGTCCAGAAGTCGTCGCACTCGAGCGCGAGTGCGACGACCATCGGACACGCGCGGGCGGCCGGACCTCGCGCGGCCGGGCTCACACTCGCCGGGTACGTCGCAGCCGCGCCCCGCGCCGGCCCGCGCAGGGCCCCCGCCTACGATGGGTCGGGATGTCCCCCGAATCCGCGCTCGCCGCCCCGACCCGCGCGTCCCCGGGCGCCCGGCGGTCGCGGCGCGGGCCGCTCCTCGGGCTCGCCCTGGTCGCCGTCCTCGTGGCGACGCGCCTGCTCGCCCCGGACGCGGCGGGCGACGCCCTCTCGGACGCGATGCGCGACTTCCTCACCCTCTCGATCAGCGTCGTCATCGAGTCGCTGCCGTTCGTGTTCCTCGGCATCGTCCTCTCGATCGCGGTGCAGCTGTGGGTGCCCGAGGCCGTGCTGCTGAGGATCCTGCCCAAGCGGTCGCTCCCGCGGCGGCTCGTGATCTCGCTGCTCGGCGTGCTCCTCCCGGTCTGCGAGTGCGGCAACGTGCCGCTCGCGCGCGGGCTGATCGTCAAGGGCCTCTCGGTGTCGGAGTCGATGACGTTCCTGCTCGCCGCGCCGATCGTGAATCCGATCACCATCGTCACGACCTACCAGGCCTTCGGCTGGGCCGACGGGATCCTCGTCTGGCGCATCGTCGGCGGCTTCGCGATCGCGAACCTCGTCGGCTGGATCTTCAGCCGCCACTCCGAGCCGATGAGCCTGCTCACCGACCGCTTCCGCGCTGCCTGCGAGGCGGGCGAGCGGCCCTCCCGCTCCCTCCGCGACCGCTCCCGGCGCAGCGTGCTGCTGTTCGCCGAGGAGACCGGGGCGATGATGCCGGCGCTGTTCGTCGGCGCCGCCATCGCGGGGCTGATCCAGGTCGGCGTCTCGCGCGACGTGCTGACCACGCTCGGCGGCGACCCGCTCTGGTCGGTGCTGGCGCTGATGGTGCTCGCCTTCGTCATCTCGATCTGCTCGAACGTCGACGCGTTCTTCGTGCTCTCGTTCGGCTCCACGTTCCTGCCGGGAGGCATCATCGCGTTCCTCGTCTTCGGCCCGATGATCGACGTCAAGATGCTCGCGCTGCTGCGCACCACGTTCTCGGCCGCGACGCTGGTGCGCGTCACCGTGCTGGTCGCCCTCGCCGCCGCCGTGCTGGGACTGGCGGTGAACTATGCGCTCTGAGCGCCTCCTCGCCCGCTGGAAGGGCGTCGTCCTCAGCCTGATCGGCGTCGTCTCGACCCTGTGGCTCGCGGCGACCGGCCGGCTCGGCCTCTACATCCACCCCCGCTACTTCGAGTTCTCGGTGGTGCTCGCGGTGATCGCCGGAGTGCTGCTGATCGCGGCGTTCGCGGTCGTGCCGGGCGCCGAGGAGGACGCCCACGAGCACGAGGACGACGTCGAGCACCTCCACTTCCCCGCGCCCGCCCGCCCCTGGCGCCGGGTGGTCGCGGTCGCGGCCGGAGTCGCGGTGATCGCCTCCGCCGCCGTCGCCCTGCTCGTGCTCCCGCCGGCCGCCCTCACCGCCTCGACCGCGACGCAGCGCGAGGTCAACACCAGCGCCGTCGACGCCTCCGTGACCGCCGCTGCGCCCACCGGCGACACCGCCTCGTTCAGCGTGCGCGACTGGGCGACCCTGCTGCGCCAGGGCGCGAGCGAGCAGTTCCTCGCCGGCCGCACGGCCACGGTGAGCGGATTCGTGACCCCCGACGCCTCCGACCCCGAGAACGTCTTCTACATCGCCCGCTTCGTCGTCACCTGCTGCGCGGTGGACGCCCAGCCGGTGGGCGTGCCGGTGTACCAGGCCGGCTGGGCCGACACCTGGTCGGAGGGGCAGTGGCTGGAGGCGAGCGGCGGCTTCGGCGCGAACCCGAGCGTCACCAGCGCCGAGGCGGTCGTGCTGGAGCCGGAGGCGCTCACTCCGATCGACGAGCCTGCGATGCCGTATGTCTACTGAGCGCGGCGCGAATCCTGAGCGCGGCGCGTCTCCTGAGCGCGGCGCGTCGCTTGAGCCCGGCGCGTCTCCCGAGCCCGGCGCGTCTCCCGGCGGCGGCACGTCGGCGCAGAGCGGGCGACGACTCGGTGGCGGCGCGCGGCCCGCTCCCGGCCTCCTCCCTGCAGGCGCCTCCCGCTTCCCCCGCCTGTTCTGGGCGGTCGTCGCGGTGCTCGTCCTCGCGGTCGGAGGCCTGACCGCCGCCACTGTCGCGAAGGGGCCCCGGGTCGCCTCCCTCGAGGTCAGCACCGACGGCGTGGTCGAGCGCGACGGCTCCCGCGCCCGCCTGCACCTCGACCAGGCGCTCGAGCCCGACGCGCTCGACCGTGTCCGCGTCGCTCCGGACGCCCCGCACATCGCCGAGCTCGACGGCGGCGTGCTCACCGTCACCTTCACCGACACCCTCCGCTACGCCACCCGCTACGAGATCGGGATCGACGACGCCCGCAGCGCCGCGACCGGCTCGGCCGCCGACGTCTCCGCCTCCTTCACCACGAAGGACCCCGACCTGTTCACCCTCGACCGCACCGCCGACGACCCCTCGCAGCCCGACGCCGTCCGCGTCCGCCCGCTCTCCGGAGGCGACGCCCGGGTCCTCGTCACGGCCGACCGGATCCAGGACTACGCCGTCGTCGGCCCGGTGCTGGTCGTCGTGACCATCGAGCCGGACGACACGAACCTCCTCCGCACGGTCACGCTCGACACCGGCTCCGAGGGCGTGATCCCGCTCCCCGGCCCCGGGACCGTGCGCGAGCTGCACTCCTCGCCCGAGAAGGGCGTGCTCGGCTGGACCTTCACCGGGCAGGCGCCGTCGGGCCCGCTCGACCGCGCCCTCTACTCCTACGACCTCACCGACCAGAAGGCCGAGGCGGTCCCCGTGCTCGGGATCGACGGCGGGCCGCTGCGGGCGCGCGACTGGATGTTCGTGCCCGGCACCACCTCCGTCGTCACCCACTCGCTCGACGACACGGTGCTCCTGCTCGACCTGCTGACGCCCGGCTCGATCAGCCCGCTCGGGCAGCACGCGGAGCTGCGCGGATTCGTGCCCGGCGCGAACCGGCTCGTGGTCGCCGATCCGGAGTCGGGCTCGCTGATCGACCTGGCCGACGGCTCGGTCGAGACGCTCGCCCTCCCGCCGGCGGACGTGAGCGCGACCGCGTCGCCCGTGCAGATCCTGCTCCTCGACTCCGGGAGCTACGTCGAGCTCGAGGCCGAGTACGCGCCGGAGACGGGGGCGACCCAGTACTCCGTCGTCCGCGTCGACGCGTCCGGCACCTCGGAGGTGTTCCGCACCTCGCCGACGGGGCGCATCCGCGGCGTCTGCCTCTCGCCGAACGGGCAGCACCTCGCCGTCGAGACCGTCTCGGTCGAGGGTCGGCCGGACGACTACCCGGGCGAGCCGGGCTTCAGCGCGACCTCGACCGTGCTCGTCGACCTCGGCACCGGCGACACCGCGCGCAGCGTCAACGGGCGCTCGCGCGACTGGTGCGCATAGGGGCCGGGCCGACGACCGGCTCGTCCACCTGACTGATTGCTGGCGGCCCGGAAGTACCGGATCGTTCAGCAGATCATCGAGAACGACCAGCGCGCCGAGCTGAGCGTCGCGGACCGCACCGCCGCGTGGGCGCAGCTCGCGTTCGAGGGCGTGTCCGCCGCAGCGATCGCCAAGCGCACCGGCACCAAGACCGACGCCGTGAAGAAGGGTCTCGCGGTCGCGGAGTCCGCGACCGTCACATCCGCGCTCCGCGAGCACGAGCTGACCCTGGACCAGGCGGCGGTGCTGTTGGAGTTCGAGGACGACGCCGACGCCCGCGCGAACCTGATCGAGGTCGCCACCCACGACCCGGCCCAGTTCGAGCACACCGCGCAGACCCTCCGCGACGAGGCCGCGCACCAGGCGCTCCTCGCGGCGACCGCCGCCGAGTACACCAGCAACGGCTTCCAGATCCTCACCCGCTCCGACGCCTACGGCGACCAGGCGACGTGGACGCCGGTGCGGCAGCTGCGCGGCGAGGACGGGAAGAGCGTCACCCCGGAGCAGGTCGCGGCCGTTCCCGGACGCGGAGTGCTCATCGGCACCAGCTGGCGCGGCGAGGTCGAGGTCACGCTCCTGGTTCAGGCCCCGACCGCCGCCGGATTCACCTACGCCTACGGAGCCCCCGAGCAGCCGCAGACCGAGGAGGAGGCCGAGGAGGAGCGGGCCGAGAAGTCCGCGGAGCGCAAAGTGCTCATCGCCAACAACAAGGCGTGGAACGCGGCCGAGAAGGTGCGCCGCGAGTGGATCGCGACCTTCCTCGCCCGCAAGACCCTCCCCAAGGACGCGGATCGCGTCATCGCCCTCGGTCTCACCGCTCACCGGTTCGCGGTGTCCTCCGGGATGACGGGCGGCAGCGACCTCGCGCACGCGCTGCTGCGCATCGAGCGCCCCTCCGGCTACCGCGCCGACGCTCTCGCGGCGCTGATCGAGGGGAACCCCGCGAAGGCCCGCCTGGTCGCGCTGGCCGTCGTGCTCGAAGGTCAGGAGGCGCACACGAGCAAGGAGTCCTGGCGCCGCGGCGACGAGCGCACGGCCGAGCACTTCCGCCAGCTCGCGGCCTGGGGATACGCGCTCTCCCCGGTCGAGCAGGTCGTCACCGGCGACAGCACCCCCGCCGACGCCGCAGGGCTCAGCTAGCCCAACCCGGCGGGGACCGGCTCGAGCCGGTCCCCGCCCCCTCCTCTTCTCCCACTGCTGCACAGGAAGGCCCGACCATGACCACCACGACCACCGCACCCCGCCCCGCCCCGCCCACCGCTTCGACCCGTACCAGGAGTGATCGACCTCGAAATCGGATCGCTTTCCAGGGCTGGGGGACCGACGACGAGAACGACGACCACCCTCGACGCTATCGACTGCGCCGACGGCCCACACGAGATCGATCCCGCGTCGCTCGGTGAGAAGCCGATTTCGAGTGTCGACGCCACCCCATCGGACGCGGACAACGACACCGTCTGGGTCCTCACAGTGCGCGGAGACCGGGATCCCTCCTGACATCGGCGGGACTTCTCGACGCGCTCGGCCGGTGTCGTCCTCAAGCGCGTCTCGGCTCTGCTGTCCAGTACGGAAATCGTCCTACGGCCAGCCGAGTTCAGCTAGTCGACGGTCATAGCGGGCCAGTTCGGCACGCATCTGCTCGATCGACCTCGGCGTGAAACGCCTCACCTGCATGTCGAGGATCGCATCGGCCACGACGTCGCTGGTCCCGAATGCTGCGGCAACGGCCGCCCTCTCGTCGTCGCGACCTCCCGAGACGCTCGCGCACAACCGGAACAGCTTCTCGGGGTTCTCGATGGCTCTGATGCAGGCGTTGATGATCTCGGTACTCATCACCAGATTCTGACGTTCGCTGTCGTCGTCCATGCGGTCACCGTACCGGCCGAAGCGACCTGCCTCCGGGCGGCGACGGCCTCGCGGCGGGGCGGACGTTCTCGGCGCTCCAGTCGGTCGGGTCGTCGCGGGGATCGCGAGGCCGGGCTTCATGGCGACGACGATGTCCGCGTTCTCGAGGTCCTCCACTGTGACGGCGGGGGGGTGCGGTCGCTGATGTCGAGACCGAGCTCCGCGACGGTCGCGGCAATCGCGGGGTTCACTGTGTCTGCGGGGGACAGCCCGGCGGTGGTGGCGGTGTAGCGGTCGCCGGCGAGTACTTCGAACACGCCGGCCGCTCCCAACTCGGCGCCCGCGGTCAGCCGAAGCACCAGCATCGCCTGCACGATCCACCTCACCCGGAAAGGGGACTTAGTTAGACCGTCTAGAAAATCTAGGCTGTGACCGCTCGATCGGCGATCCCTGGCTGCTGGTCGTTCGAGGTTGGCGCGCGTTCGGCCAACCGGCAGCGAGGGGTGCACCGACCCGAACGGTTGTACCCCTCGCTCTAATTGTGAAGCCACCAGAGCCCGTTGACGAGAGGGCCCGGAGGCGCCGAGACATTTTCGAGGGTCGATGCCGGTGAGGGTCAGGCGAAAGCGCTGCCCGCCAGCGGATGCGCGAGCAGGATCCCCGCGATGAGGACGAGTGCGGCGCTCGGCAGCACGAACTCGACGGGGCGTTTTCCGTGGCGGCTCAGCGCGGAGGGCGCCAGATGGATGAGCACGCCGACCGTGAGCAGGGCGGCGCACGTGAGAAGACCCCATCCGCCGATGAAGAGCAGACTGACTCCCGGTCCACCCGACTCGGGGATCCCGTACCAGACGGCGTCCGCGATCCAGAGTGTCGCGGCGGCGACGCCGGTTGACGCGAGAGCGACCCAGGACACAACGGAGCTAGAGCCGGTCGAGGTCGATCTCCTGGTGTCCACCTGCCGAACGCTAGGGCAGCCGACGGCGCTGGACAACGAAGCCGGAATGAACAAGAGGTGGACGTGAATCCGTCCGGCGACGGACGGCCGTGCCCCTTCAAGGAGTTGCCGGTGGACTCCCGAGCGCAGCGTCGTCGTGTCTCGTTGCCCTGCGGTCGGGGATCGAGGAGCGGGGAGGGGGAGGCGCCGGCTGGTGGACCGACAGGTCGGCTTCGCTTGCAGTTCCCGCAGCGGAGGATCGCCATGCTCACCGGCGGTGCCGACTCGCTGCCCGTGAGGGGAGCTCTCGCTGAGCTGGCGGATGAGCCGATCGGCGATCGGGTTCAGCCGGTGAGCCGGCGGACCTGTTCAGCGGAGAGCTGGCGGTCGGCGAAGAGCACGACTCGTGCGGTCGGGTCTGGGCTGTGCGCGTCCGGACCCTCCCATCTGAGCGCGAGGCCGAGTCGTTCGATGGTGCGGCGGGAGCGTGCGTTGCGTTCTGCGACGACCGCGGTGATGGGCAGCTCCGGTCGGAGGCGGTGGGCGAGTTCGATGCCGGCGAGGGCGACCTCCTGCGCGTAGCCCTTGCTCCAGTGGTCGGGGTGGAGGGTGAACGCCACATTCCAGGCTGCGTCGGAGAGCAGAGTGCATCCACCCATTCCGATCAGATCACGGCTGTCGATGGGGGAGTCGCGCCGGCGGATCACCCAGCTGCTGAGTCCGTCCCGTGTCCACTGGGTCCTTCGATACGCGATCACGGCCCGGGTCTGATCGGCGGAGAGATGGAGGAGGAGCGGATCCTCTTCCGCGATCCGCGGATCGGTGTAGAGGCGGAACAGCTCGTCCAGGTCGGTCTCGGCGGGCCGGCACAGTCGGAGCCGGTCGGTGAACACGTCGAGGTCCCGTGGGGCACAGGCCTGTCCGTCGCTCACGCTCATGGGATGAGGTTGCCATGACCCGACCGCTCGACCAGCGTTGAGTGCGCATGTGATCCGGTCGCGCGAGGTGGCCCGCACGGGGATCGGTGGCCGGAGGTCCTCAGTTGCTGACGTGAGTCAGAGTCCGCGCGTACTCGATCATCGGATGACCACCGAGCGGATGCGGCGCGGGATCCCCGTGAGGCTCGAAGCCGGACGCCTTGTAAAGCCCTTCCGCCCGATCGTTTCCGGCGCGGACGTGCAGCTTCAGGACGAGGTAGCCGAGCTGAGAGGCGGACTGGACCGCGTCGTCGAGCAGTGTCCGGCCGAGCCCGCGCCCTGTCTCGCTCGGTGCGACGGCGAGCAGTTCGAGCAGCGCACTGTGTCGGCCCGGACCATCGCCCGTGTCGACGGTGAGAGCGAACCCGAGGGGATCCGAGCCGATGACGGCGAACCGAACGAGAGGCCGGTGGAACTTCGTTCGAGCCCTCTCGGCGACCGCGTCGTCCTGACTGCATCCGTCTCGTGCTCTGAGTGCCTCCAGCCAGAGGTCGATGCAGGGCCCGCGATCGTCAGGCGAACCGGCTCGGATCTTCATGCGCTGAGGCTATCGAGGCGGCCATCGGACATGTTCCGAATCCGAGTCGCGTCCTCGTTGTGGACGCCGGCTCGCCGGCTGACGCTGGACAGCAGCTCGCCGAGGCGTGGTCGTGTCACCGAACGAGACGTCGGGCGAAGGACCGGCACATGCTCCGAGGGGCGGGCGTGCGCGAGGAGCGATTCGTACAGTGGAGGTATGAGTGTGATGAAGGAGACGGATACCGCGCGGCGGAGCGGACGAGGGTGGACGCGGGCTGCGTTCGTGCTGGGCGTTCTCGCCGTCGTGTCCTACGCCGTCGGATACCTGGCGGTGGCCCACCTGTGGGTGGGCGATCCCCTGGTCATCGGAGTCGCGACCACGCTGCAGTACCTTCTCCCGCTGGCCGGCGTCCTCGTCGGTCATCAGGCGCGACGACACGTCGGTCCTCGCTGGGAGTCGACGGTGGGACTCGTGCTCTCCTACCTCTTCCTGGCCTTTGCCGTGGTGCCGGTCGTCATCGGCTTGGCCGGACTGCTGCTGGCACGCTGATCGATCGACGACCCGGATCATTCAGCGGTTCACGCGATTCGCCGCCGTCTGAACGATCGGCAGCTTCTTCGCACGAAGGGTGGCGGCGAGGAGCCAGCCGAGGAGGGAAGCGATTCCTGCCGTGACTGCGTATTCCGTGATGAGGCCCGCGGAGGAGGGCCAGGTCGCGTTTCCCGACGCGAGTACCAGCGCGGTGGAGGCGGCGGCGCCGATCGCGAGTCCCAGGCCCAGGAACGCGGCCGCCTGCCCGACGCGCGGGAAGCGGAGTGTCCGCCGGTCGAGCCAGAGACTCGAGGGAAGCCACAGGAGTGCGCCCGCGACAGTGAACGCAGCTGCCGTGCCCGCGATGAGCCCTGCTGCGGACCCGCCCGATACATCCCAGCTGCCCGCGGTTCGCACCAGCGCGAGGACCGCAACGGCAGGCCACGCCAGAATGCCCCATGCCAGTTCTCGTGTTTCCATGAGCATCATGGTCCGGCACGTCGGTGAACACGCCATGAATCAGAACGTTCAGCACTCCACGATCATGTGTTCCGTAAGGGGATGGTTGAGCGGGCCATCTTCGTCGTCCGCGTGGACTCATCCCTCCACAGGACCGGGGCACGTCTCGGGGCTGAAATCGGAGGTTGCGGTGGTTGCGTCCGGGCAGAGGCCGGTGGTCCAACCGTGATCATCCGCGTAGGAGTTGTATTCGTTTGTCAGAGAGAAGACGATCCCTGCGTTCCAGGGTGCCGTGTAGGCGAAAGAGACGACGGGATCCCCTTCATCCGTGAGAGAACTCCAGGCGAGCTCCGCCTCCTCGCCCGCTGCTGCTGCCGTGTCGAGGCATGCGACCGCGTTGATGGGCACGAGCTCGGTGTGATCAAGCACGAACTCTCCGCAGGTGTCGGCAGCGTTGCCTTCCTGCACGATCAGCGGCGCGTCGCGCAACGCGCGAGCTGCCCGGATCGGATCACCCTCCGGAGCTGGTGAACCTGAGCACGCGGCGAGCATCAGTGCGCCAGCAGCAATGAGCGCCGTAGCGGCGCAATGCCGTCCCGCCATTCCCTCGCCTGTTCGTTTCACGGCGCCACCGTACTCAAGACCGCGCCTTTGTCTACTTGCAACCGGCAGGCGGGGCCGGCACCGTCCCGTATCGGGATGGTTCACCGGGCCGATCTGGTGCCCGGCCGTGGAAGACTCGTTGGGCCGACGACAGCGGAGCGTGACGCCAGTGACTTCAGTAGTGAGCCTCATCCGCTCCAACAGCCTCTCCGGCGCAGCGCAGTATGCGTACGCCGCGACAGTTCCCGCCGGCTCGCGCATGATCTTCCTCGCCGGAGATGTTGCACTGGACGCGGTAGATCCCCTGCCCCGGAGTTGCCGTCACTTCGTCCCTAGTCTTTTCCTATGAACGCATCGAGCTCATTGCCCTCTCTTGACGGTTACCGCTTCGCGGCTGTCCGCGACACAGTCGGCGGCGAAGTAGGACCTGAGACTGTCTTCGACTACCACGAAGCGGACGGCGAGGTGTGGGCCACCTACGCCGGCGGCGCAGTCCGGCGGGGATTCCTTGTCGGCACTCGAACCGGTGACACGGTGGCGTTCCGCTACTGCCAGCTCAACGAGGACGGCGAGACCTCGACGGGATCCTGCGTCTCCGAGATTGTTCTCGACCCAACCGGGCTGCTTCGAATGAAGGAGACGTGGGCCTGGGAATCAAAACCCGGTAATGGCACCAGCGAAGTCACGGAGATCATCGTCCCTCGCCTAGCATCGGTCGTCACAGAACCCCGAACCCGACCCTTTCACGAGTCGTAGAATGAGTGACAAGTTATAGGACAACACTGCTCGGCGCGCCGCGTTTGTGGAGTTGATCGCTAAGTGGCGGCGTCTCTTGATCGTTGCGTGGCGCTAGTTGCCGATGACGAGGATGCTGGCAGCGGCTTCGATGACGTCGTCGGTGATGGTTTCGAGGTCGTTGATCTTGAGCACGCGGGCTATCTGCGGAAAGAGTCGTTCGAGTAGGCGGAAGTTGCCGCGGGTGATGCGTTCGATGGAGGCGATGGCTTGGGCGTCGGTGAAGTCGTCGGGGTCGAGGGTGCGGCCGAGGCGCTTCCAGTGGCGGTCGAGGACGAAGAGGAGTTCGTCGAGACCGAGGGCGCGGTAATGGTGGGAGAAGCCGAGGCGGCTGTAGAGCTGCGGGTAGTGGCGGAAGCGTTGGTCGATGCCGGGCATGCCGATCAGAATTATGGAGAGGTGTTCGCGGTCGTGTCGGTCGCGGAGCAGCTCGAGTGCGGTGGGTGTGAGTCGTTCGGCTTCGTCGATGATGAGTAGCTCGACGAGGTGAGCCACTGGTCGTGCTTTGAAAGGCGGGTCAGGTTCGAGGGAGCGCAGATGTTCGTCGGCGCAGAGGCCGACTTTGATTTGCCAATGGTCGATGTCGTGCATGAGGTCTTTGGGTCGGCAGAGTACTTCGGGTGTGTAGAACACGGTGCGGGATCGGTTGGCGAGGGCGTAGTGCTTGGCGTCGTGATCTCCTCGCGGGCCCCATTCGTTGATGTAGGGCTCGAGAGCGTCCCAGTTCGCATAGCGGCGGGCGGAGTTGGTCTTGCCGACACCAGCATCACCGTGACAGATGCCGATGGTTCGTTCCTCGCGGACGGCGTTGGCGAACTCGGTGAAGCGTCGGTGCTCTTTGGTCACGATGAAGGCCTGGTTCATCACTCGTCCTCTTCATAGGTGCGTAGCCGGCGCCGATGGGGAACGGGCGCGACGCTGTGCGGCTCCTCCCGGACGGTGGCGGTGGGAATGCGGTCGTTGATGACGTGCCGGAGTCGTCGTCGGCGGGCGCGGCGGGCGGCTTCGATGTCGCGGAGGCTGAGTCGGAGGTTGGGGTGAGCTTCGTCGACGGCAACACAGACGAAGGTGTCGCGGTCGTAGACCCGGATCTCTGAGACGTCACGTGGGTCATATCGAATCGTGACGGTGTGCCCGACGAAGGGTGCGAGCGTCGGGGCGAGGTAGCGCTGGCCCTGGAAGTGAACGCCATCGCGCTGCACGACGCGATTCTTCGGAACAGTGAGAAGAAGCCCATCGAGCTGTTCGAGGCCGTCAGGCATACGCGGGAGCCAGCCGTCAGCAACCCATGCGTCTCGCGGAGAGGCTTCGAGCTCGCGATGCGGGCGCTCGTTGTAGGTCCTGACGAAGGCGCCGATCGCCTGGTCGAGGGCCGCCAGATCAAGTACTGGGTGGGGGCTTCTGCTGCCGGGCCCGAGGTGCCCCGGGAGGGTAGCGAGGAGTTCGGTGTTGATGGTGCGGAAGAAGCGTTCGATCTTGCCGCAGCCCTGGGGTCTGCCGACGATGGAATGGATGATGCGGATGCGCAGCTCGATGGCGGTGCGCTCGAGGTGGTGGCTGGTGAAGTCGGAGCCGTGGTCGACGTGGAGAACGTCAGGTATCCCGCACATAGCCCACGTCGGGTCGGGCTTTCTCCAGATCGCCTGACGGAGAGCAAGTGCTGTGTTCATCGCGGACGGTGCCCCGGCGAAGACGATGTAGCCGCAGATCGCGCGCGAATAGTCGTCCATCACGATCGTCAGCCACGGCCGATCGGGCGCGCCCCCGGTGCCCATGATGAGGATGTCGAGTTCGGTGTGATCCGCCTGCCACATGTGGTTGGGACGTTCGGCGCGTCGGCGAAACACCAGCTCGTGCTTGTCTCGATAGGCGGCCGGTCCTTCCAACGCGAGTGTTACGAGCGCCGGGTCTAGAGCTTGCACGATTTCCCTGACGGTGGCGTAGCTCGGCGCCGACAGGCCATGATGATCTGCTTCAGCGCTTGCTAGGCGGTGCAGCGTGGTCAGCGCTGGTCGCGGCCTGCTCAAAGCCAGTCGTTCGATGAACGCCAAGAGCTCAGGCGGCGTTCGACGTACACCAGCGTCCGATCGCTGGTGCGGATCGAGAGCAGTGACGCCGCTTTCTCGGTAGAGCTGATGCCAGCGCTGTAGTGTGCGGAGGCCGATGCCGATGTCTCGTGCGAGGGCGGCGAGGGGTATCTGATCTTCGACGTGAAGTCGGAGAATTCGCCACCGCTCGTCACCGTCCATGGCATTTGCTACATGGCGGTGCTCTCGCGGCCGGCGAGGGCTTGCTGGTGACGGTAGAGGGTGGCGCGACTCCAGCCAACGAGTCGTGCTGCGTCTTCGGCGGTGCGGCCCTTCGCTCGAGCATCGGAGGCGATGGCGAGCTTGTCGGCGATTACTGCAGGATCGGACAGTGGGCGGCCGAAGCGTGTGCCGTTCTGCCGCGCCGCTGCGATCCCCGCATTCACCCGCTCGACGATCAGTTCGCGCTCGTACTCGGCGAGGGTGGCCAGCATGTTGAGCATCAGCCGGCCCGTCGACGTCGCCGGATCGATGCCATCAGAGATAGACCGGACGTGGATGCCGCGGTCACGCAGCAGGTTCACCGTGTTCAGGACGTCCATCAAGGAGCGGCCAAGCCGATCAACTCGCCACACGACCACGGTGTCACCGGACTCTGCATGCTCGAGGAGCTTCTTCATCCCTCGGCGCTCGATCGCGGTCTTGCTCCCGGAGGTGACATCAGCGAACACGTCGCGCTTTTGAACGCCGACAGCCACCAGCGCGTCGAGCTGCAACTGCGCATCCTGACTCGATGTGCTCACGCGGGTGTATCCAAGAAGTCTCACTCGACCAGTGTGACTCAAAAACCCCTCGCAGTCATGACCCTGAGACGGTTTCTGTTGAGACGCATTTTCGAGACATCTGCGACCTCGGAATCGCGCGGACCCGACACCGCGACAGCGATGCCGACCGGGCGTCTCAGAAAGCTGTTGTTTTCCGAGATGCAGTTGATGTTGCAGGTACGGTGTCTCCGTGCCGAATAGTTTCGCTCCCGTGGACCCCGTCGCGCTCATGCAGTCTTTGATCCGATGTGCTTCGGTCACCCCGAGCGACGACGGAGCCCTCGATGTCGTGGCAGGCGTACTTGAGAGCCTTGGCTTCATCGTTCATCGGCTGGACTTCGATGGCACCCCGAATCTCTACGCCCGCCGAGGAATCGACGGACCGCACCTGTGCTTCGCCGGTCACACCGATGTCGTTCCCCCAGGCTCTAACGAGTGGAGCTCCGACCCCTTCGATGCGACACTCCGCGACGGGACGATCATCGGTCGAGGTGCCAGCGATATGAAGGGCGCCATCGCCGCTTTCCTCGCAGCGGTCTCGCAGACGCAGCCCGAAGTGCTCGACCTTGGGTCGGTCAGCCTCCTGATCACCGGAGACGAAGAGGGGCCGGCCACGGGTGGCACCGTGCGTGTGCTCGAGTGGCTCGCCGATCGCGGCGACATGCCGGACTTCACCCTTGTCGGCGAAGCGACGAACCCGGAGCGTATCGGCGACGTGATCAAGATCGGACGGCGCGGAAGCCTTAACGCCAACCTGACGGTGCGCGGGTTCCAGGGGCACGTTGCCTACCCCCACCTCGTCGACAACCCGGTGCACCGCCTCATCCGCGTTCTCAACCGACTCGCCACAACACCACTCGACGAGGGGTCCGAGTGCTTCGAGCCGTCGAGTCTCCAGATCACCACGATCGACGTCGGCAATGCGGCGAACAACATGGTGCCCGCCGAAGCAACCGCGCATCTGAACATTCGCTTTAACGACCTTCATTCAGCCGAGAGCCTCGAGGGCTTGATCCGCCGGGCGGCAGAAGAGTTCGCAACCGACTTCACCCTCTTAGTCGAGGTAAGTGGCGACCCCTTCATCACTGCTGGATCGAGCCACGTCGCGCTGTTATCCGAGGCGGTAACATCCGTGACCGGGCGAACTCCCTCGTTGGATACCGGCGGAGGAACTTCCGATGCGCGATTCATCGCCCACTATGGCGAGGTCGCCGAATTCGGCCTCATCAGCAGCACAATCCATCAGATCGACGAACACGTCGTGGTAAGCGATCTGCACCAGCTCACAGTGATTTACCGCACGTTTCTCGCGAAATTCCTGACTCGCTGAAATCCTCGGTGATCCGACGCACGCGTAGCGCGACGTCAAGGAGCGATCAAAGACTGCCGCCACAAAGCGATCAACTCCACACCGCGTTGACGCTGGCTTGTCACGTATTCGGCCGTATAAGTGACAGGAGCCAGCGGTGCTCGTCGGGTACATGCGCGTCTCGAAGACCGACGGGACGCAGACCACCGATCCGCAGCGCGACGCGCTGCTCGCGGCCGGCGTCGAGGATGCTCAGCTGTACTCCGACCTCGCATCCGGCCGGAAGGATGATCGCCCGGGCCTGCTGTCGTGCCTGAAAGCACTGCGCGAGGGCGACACGCTCGTGGTGTGGAAGCTCGACCGGCTCGGACGCGACCTGCACCACCTCGTGAACACGGTCCATGACCTCACCGCCCGCGGCATCGGGCTGAAAGTGCTCACGGGTCAGGGGGCGGCGATCGACACGACCACCGCGGCCGGCAAGCTGGTCTTCGGGATCTTCGCGGCCCTCGCCGAGTTCGAGCGCGAGCTCATCTCCGAACGAACCATCGCGGGCCTCGCGTCCGCTCGAGCACGGGGTCGGGTCGGCGGGCGCCCGTTCACCATGACGCCCGCCAAGGTGCGACTCGCAATGGCGTCGATGGGCAAGCCGGAAACGAACATCGGCGCTCTCTGCACAGAACTCGGCATCTCCCGCCAGACGTTCTACCGCCACGTCTCGCCCACGGGTGAGGTGCGACCAGACGGCCTCCGCGTCCTCGGGCGGAAGACCACCTAGACGCAGCTGGCCGACGTCGGCGTACGCTCCGAAAGACGGCTCCGGTAGTTGTGCAGACGACCTTGAAGATCTGTGCAGAGGACCTCGAGAACTGACAACCGCGAACGTCATCAGATCGTTGAAAGGTTGACTGATCAGCGTCCCGTTAAGGGATGGTCGACCGGACGGCCGGTAGGGGTCGTTCTCACATGCTCGTCCGCGCGGTCGACGTGAGGAACGGGGTGGTTAGTACCGGCGGATAGAGACGTTCTCACCGAGGCTCGTCCAGTCGAGGCCATCAGCGTCGTCCGGACCGGCGCCATCGGTGTGTATCTGAACGACCCATGCTCCGTTCAGCGACAACTCATCCCCACAGCCGCTTCCGTCTTCGTTGTCGCCTTCTCCGTCCACGATCACGCACCGGCCTCCGGTCGTGATCTGCGACCCGATCCAGACTTCCAATCCGTAGGCTGAGCCGACGTAACGGATCGAGGCGGGGTCGTAGCCGTCTCCTACAGTGCCGACGTCGGGAAGAGCGTCTCGCTCGTCTTGTGCCCGCTTGAAATCGGAGTAGGCCTCGGTATCGGGGCCGGAACACCCGGCCATGAGCGTCGTCGTGAGCGCCATCACTGCGGCTCCGGTCACCCACCTCAGGCGCGTTGTCGATTCCACCGCATCCCCCTGTGCCTCGTCAGCACAACGTACCGCGCTGCGAAGGAGAGGAGCGCTGGCACTGTAACGATGGGTCTTCTTCCGAGTCTCGCACCCACGGGAGAGTCGATGGAGCGTCCCGTATGGGGATCGTTCACCGGTACACGCGCACGCAGCAGAACCGGCTGTCGTTCCTCGCGGTCGCCTGCACGACTCTTCGTGCCGTTGCGGCACTCGTGCAGACGACCGTGAACATTCGAATGCTCGAGGTCGTCTGCACAAGCGACGCGAGCATGGCGTCCTTTGCCCGGTGGGGCTAGGGGATCGGTCGGCTCGCCCAGGCTGATTCTGTAGGAGGTCGGTTCTAGCGTGGATCGAGGCCATGGAACGTGTCGGGGAAGTTGTCGAGCCAGCGCCATCGGTCGATCGGCCACGTGATCGCGACGGCTCGGCCGGTCACATTATCGATCGGCACGAAGCCCTTGGAGGGCGTGCCCTGTTGGAGGCGGGAGTCGGCGGAGTTCTCCCGGTTGTCGCCCATCACCCAGAGCCCATCGGCAGGCACGGTGACATCGAACGGGATACTCGACGCGGCCGGGGCGTTCTCGCCGTCCTTGATGTACGAGGCCTCGTCGAGGGGCTGCCCGTTCACGGTCATCTGCCCCAACGGCGTGCAGCAGACGACGTGATCGCCAGGAAGCCCGATCAGCCGCTTGATGAGGTGATCGTTGGTCTCCTCGGGCGCCAGTCCCACCGCCTGCAGCGTGTTCTCGAACAGCCCGGCGATGGACGTGTCCTCGGCCTGCGGGACGGGCTGAAGCCATCCGCCCGGGTCCTTGAACACGATGACGTCTCCGCGGGAGAGGGGCACGACATCGGGGACGAGCTCGTTGACGATGATGCGGTCGTCCTGCACCAGCGTGTTGTTCATCGAAGACGACGGAATGTAGAACGACCGCACGAGGAACGTCTTGACCAGGCTGGAAACCAGAACCGCTACCAGGACGATGACCACCACGTCTCGGAGGAACAGCAGCGCCCCGTGCCGCCGCCGCTGCGGCGGGCGTCGGCTGGTCAGGGGCACGGACTCAGCCGGCGTCGTCATGCTGAGAAGGCTACGTCCGCCGGTCCTGCTTGAAAGACCACTGCTCAGACCCTCCACGAGAAAGAAGTGCGGGACGCGTCGAGTCGTCCGCAGCGTCCGCCGCGGGCGGCCAAGGCGGTCGTCCCGTATGGGGATCCCTGCACGGTCACTAGTCGGCGCAGCTATCGCCCCCTCAGCCGCCGGTGGGTAGCTGCGGCGTCTCGAAGAAGAGGTACGGCAGGAAGTGGAGTGTCACTGAGGCGGCGATGCCGATGACCGGCACGATCCAGTAGCGCTGGCGAGGGTGAGCGAGTCGGCGGACGGTGATGAAGGCGACGACGGGTGTCACGAGGGCCGGCACCCATGCGCCAAGCGTTGCCCACTGCACGGCTGGTCCGAAATCGCGCAGGTCCTGTGCTTCATCGAAGGCCGGGTGCATCAGGTTGCCGTAGTGCAGCAGCGTGAACGGGACCAGGGCGACGGCGAGTGCGAAGTGAACGACCGCGAAGACACCGATTCGGAAGCGAGCGCGGTCGAGGTCTATTGCGAAGGCCGGAGAGGTCACGAGCGAAGACTAGCCAGTGAGGACGGTCTGCTTGCTAGGTAACCGCGAGAGGTCCGCCCGCCGATCGAGACGTCCGTATGGGGATCGTTCACCGGTACACGCATGAGCGACACCGACCGCCGCGAAATGTAGAGATGATCGCTCTGTGGCGGTGTTCTGCGATCGCATTATGGCGGCAGAGAGCGCTCGTTTGGAGCACACCTCAACTTGGCGTCAGGCGGGCTCGCTTAGCGAGTTGTCTCGTCCATCGAGTCGGGAGCCTGCTCGGGAGAGATCTCTGCGTCTTCGTGGCGGGCATTGCGCAGGGGGGAGAGTGCGACGATGAGCGCGGCTGCGGTGAAGGCGATCGCCGCCGCTCCGATCGTCAGGTTGTAGCCCCAAGCCGTTACGAGGACGCCGGTCAACAGCGCACCGAAGAGAAACACGACGCGATTCGCTGTGCGGATGGTGGAGTTCATGCGGCCCTGGATCTCGTCGGGCGCGATCGCTTGCCGGTATCCCGTGTCGTTGGCATCCTCAATACCCATCGACAGCCCGTAGACGAACTGCACGGCGCAGACGACGGGAAGCAGGAGACCGAGGCCGCTGTCGACGTCGAGGGGAAGAACGGCGAGTGCCAGCCAGGGCAGGATGACGAGCGCACGGCCCAGCAGGATCGCACGACCCGCTCCGACCCGCGCCCCGACAGCAGGTGCGACGAGAGCTCCGAGGAGGCCACCGACGCCGCCGAACGCGAGCGAGACGCCGAACGCCCAAGCGGGCAGGGACAGCTCTCGGAGAACGAACACCGCGAACACCGTCGTCACGATGCTGTTGCCGAGGAACCAGGCGTGGACGGAGAGCGCGAGCGGCCGGAGGGTGCGGTGCCGGTAGGTGAATCGCATTCCCTCGAGGATGTCGTGACCGATGTGACGGCCTGGTGCGCGGCGATCGGGCCGGCGCTCCTCCACCTTGATGCGTGATTGCAGCACCGCCGACACCGCGTTGATGGCAGCGTCGAAGGCGAGCAGGAGTGGTGAGCCGATCAGGTTGAGCAGTGCTCCGCCGAGCGCGGGTCCTGCCGTTCCCGCCAGGGTCTCGCTCTGGCCCAGTCGCGCGTTGGCCATCACCAAGGACGACCGGGGAACGATCTGCGGGAGGAACGGCTGCGCGGCGGAGTCCGCGAACAAGGTCAGGACACCGAGCAGCAGGACTGCCGCGGCGAGTGACCAGAAGGTGAGCGCATCGAGAAGGAGAAGGACGGGGATCATTCCCAGAATCAGCGCACGCCCGATGCTGGTGACGACCAACGTCCGCTGGCGCCGCCACCGATCCATGAGCGCGCCCACGATCAGACCGAACAGCAGGTACGGCACTACGCCGAGCGCCGCGAGAATGCTGATCTCCGCAGGCGTTGCGTTCAGTACCGAGACGATCAGCACCTGGAACGCGACACCCGCGATCGCACTGCCGAAAGAGCGGATGGTCGTTGCGCTCCAGAACAGCGCGAAGGGCGGAAGGCCGAGCACTTCGCGCGGACCGTTCATCGGAACCCTCCGGGCAGCCGATCCATCTCTACGGTCCGCCGCGCATCAATCATTGGTGCCCCTCACGATTCAGTCCACTCTCCCAGAACAGCGGCCTGAGAGGATGTGGTGTCCGGTAGGGGATCGTTGAGCGGTCACCCGAACGCCGATCAGTAGACCGATGCACGCCGCATTGCTACGGCGAGACGATAGAACCCCTGAGAGTCACCGTCTGTCAC